>JAUNUM010000120.1 GCA_030538215.1 Bacteroidia bacterium | reverse complement strand
CGTTTATCGAAGCCACGGTTGCCGATTTGAAACAAACCTTGGGCGACGACAAAGTGATTCTTGCACTTTCAGGCGGCGTAGATTCTTCCGTGGTAGCTGTTTTGTTAAACAAAGCGATCGGCAAAAACCTGACGTGCATTTTCGTGAACCACGGATTGTTGCGCAAAAACGAATTCGAAACCGTACTCGAAAATTATGAACACTTGGGGCTGAACGTTATCGGTATCGATGCACGCGAACGGTTCTACAAAGAACTTGCCGGTGTTACCGATCCTGAGCAGAAACGCAAAATCATTGGTAAAGGATTTATCGATGTGTTCGACGAAGAAGCTCACAAACTTACAGCCATAAAATGGCTGGCGCAAGGCACCATTTACCCCGATATCATCGAATCGCTTTCCATTACGGGAACCGTTATCAAAAGTCACCACAACGTGGGCGGGCTTCCCGAAAAGATGAACCTGAAATTGTGCGAACCGTTGAAATTACTTTTCAAAGACGAAGTGCGAAAAATCGGCTTGGAACTTGGCATGAAACCACATCTCATTCATCGCCATCCATTTCCCGGACCGGGATTAGGAATCCGCATTCTTGGCGACCTCACGCCCGAGAAAGTGCGTATTGCGCAAGAAGCCGACGATATTTTTATTTCCAATCTCCGTGCTTACGATTTATACGATAAAGTTTGGCAAGCCGGCGCAATTTTATTGCCCGTGCAATCGGTGGGTGTGATGGGCGACGAACGCACGTACGAAAACACCATCGCTTTGCGTGCCGTAACTTCTACCGATGCCATGACTGCCGATTGGGCGCATCTGCCTTATGAGTTTTTGGCAAAAGTATCCAACGAAATCATCAATAAAGTAAAAGGTGTAAACCGCGTGGTGTACGATGTTTCGTCGAAACCGCCGGCAACCATTGAGTGGGAATAGTTCAATTTGCGATTTACGATTTACGAATTGGGATTGCGATTTTGGAATTTTGAGCGGACATAATTGTTCGCTCATTTTTTGATGGATTTGGGTTTTCGTTTCGAATTATATAGCGGCTGAAAGTAGAGACGCAATCCGCCGGTGAACGGACACGGTGCTTGCGTCTTTACAAAGGCACGAAAAAGAGCAAAAAACAGTCAGAAAGAATCAGAAAAATAAGAATAAAATAAGATTTGTAAAAACTTGTTGCAGAATTACTCAACTGATTCTTTTTGTGGCTGAGGCGTATTTAGCGTAGGATAAGCGATTCGTGTGTGGTAAATTGTTTTTAGTTTTTCAATAAAAACTTCCTTTATCAAATCAATATCTCTAAAAGTAATGGGAGCAATTTTGAAATATCCTTCTTTTACTTGCGTATCTACAAGCGAATCCACTAAGTTTCGAATACTTTCCTCGGTGTACTCCGGCAAACTTCTTGATGCGGCCTCCACCGCATCGGCCATCATCATAATCGCAGTTTCTTTCGAGAAGGGATTAGGACCGGGATATCGGAACAAATCTTCATCTATCTCTTTTCCGGGATTAGCATTTTTCCACGAAATATAAAAATACTTGGGCATACTGGTTCCGTGGTGCGTTTCAATGAAATCGATAATCTGCTTCGGCAGGTTATTTTTTTGCGCAATTTTCACTCCGTCTCTCACATGATTAATAATGATGCGAGCGCTTTCTTCGAAAGGAAGTCCTGCGTGCGGATTCATACCCGGCGATTGATTTTCGGTAAAAAAGGCAGGATTCAACATTTTCCCAACATCGTGATATAGCGCTCCGGTTCTTATTAACGAGGCATTCGCGCCAATTTTTACAGCCGCTGCCATAGCCAAATTTGAAACTTGCAACGAATGTTGAAAAGTTCCCGGCGCCTTTTCAGATAACTCTTTCAGCAACGGTTTGTTGATGTTTGATAACTCCACTAAACTTACTCCCGATATAAATCCGAAAGATTTTTCGATAAGATATACCAGAGAATAAGAGAACAGAATAAAAATAAAATTGATGAAAAAATAGATAAATATAACCGGATCGATTTTACTAATATTTGCTTCCAAATGCATTACCAATCCGATATACATTAGGCTGTAAGTGAGCAGAATAAAAAACGAGCTGCGTATCAGTTGGTATCGCTCCGAAAGCTCTTTCAACATAAATATCGAAACCATGGCAACAGCAATCTGTATAACAATAAATTCGAACGGGAACGGAGCCATCAGCGAACTTAAAATAATAGTAATCAAGCTCGCAAACAATGCTGTGCGGGAATCGATAAATGTTCTTATCAGAATGGTAACTATAGCATACGGAATAATATATACGTTGAAAAGATTGAACTGACTGGTAATTGCTGTTAGAGCCACGAAAGTGGTTATAAGCAGAAGCATAAACACAACGTGCTTTCTGTTTCGGTATTCCTGTGGTCTGAAGAAGAGTAGAAACGCATAAAACGCTCCGAATAGAAGAAGCACAAGTAGAAGTTGTCCAAAAATCATCCATCCGTTTGAGCCGGTTCTTCCGCTTCGCTCTTCCGTAACGCGTTTTAGTGAATTTAGCACTTTAAATGTTTGAAAGCTTACTATTTCGCCTTGATCTATTATGCGTTGTCCCGTTTGCACCATTCCTGTTGATGGCGATACTTGCTGAATAAATTCTTCCCGAGCTTTTTCGGATGTGGAGGCATCATATACAATATTTTCGCGGATATACTTATTTATGTCTGCAGATCGTATCATCTCGGTATCCATATTTCTTGGAGTATTATCGAGGAGTTGCTCGTAAGCCGATCGGATAGTATTGAATGTTTCCACACTTTTAGATTCGGCCAGATTGCCCTTTCTCAGCCGCATGGATTGTGTTTCGGAATTGAAAATCTTGTCGTAATCTTCCGAGCGCATAACTCCGGATTGGTACGTCTTCTGCAAACTGTTTCTCAGATGCAGAATATAGGCTGGAGACAGGTTTCGCAGTTTTGTATTTAGATTTACATCGGCATCAAATTCTGCCATTGCATTCTTTTCAATACTTTCGTCGATAGTATAATAGGGCTCGTAATAACGCAGGATGCTGTCTTGCTCCTGTTTAAGTTGATCGGCCGGTTTATAAATCGGGAAATCGAACGGTGCGGTCAATAGTCCGTATTGCCATGGTCTTCCTTCGCTGAACGAGTACTTGAAATCTCCTTGTCGTGGGAACAGAAATGTAATAAGCGCAATCGCCAGCATGAAAACAGCAGGTACAAAAAAACGGGTTCTCAGTCTGAATCTTCTCTTTGGCTTTTGGTTCATAAATCCGGATGGTTATTTGTTTAAAACAAAGAAAGCGATGTATTGTTCTGAAATATAGCGTTTAATTGTTCTCGGGAACAGAAATTTCTTTTATGGCTTTCTCTAATCGGACGATGGTTTCTTGTTTTCCGATAAGTGCTGTAATGTCAAACATGTGAGGACCTTTACTTTCACCCACAATAGCTAAGCGAAAAGCATTCATAATGTTTCCAAGGTGATAATTTTTATTTTCGATCCATTGTTTTACCTCTTTTTCCACATGTTCGGAAGAAAAATTGTCGATGTTTTGCAGAACGTGAACGAGTTCGGAAAGTTGAGCCGGTGTTTCTGCTTTCCAGCGTTTTTTTACCGTTTTTTCATCGTACGATGTTGGAGCAACAAAGAAAAACGATGCCTGATCCCACAGTTCTTTCACGAAATTTACCCGTTCTTTTACCAATCCAATAACGTTGGGAACGTATTCTTTTTCGAAAGAGATGTTTTTTTGTGCTAAAGTGGGTTTGAACATTTCGGCAAGAATGCTGTTGGGCGTCTCTTGAATATATTTGTGGTTGAACCACTTGGCTTTCTCGAAATCAAACTTTGCGCCGCTTTTGCTGCACCGCTCAAACGAGAAAGATTTTACCAGTTCGTTGAGTGAGAAAATTTCTTGTTCCGTTCCCGGATTCCATCCTAATAGTGCCAGAAAATTTACAACTGCTTCGGGCAAATATCCACTCTCACGGTATCCCGATGAGGTTTCTCTCGATTGTGGATCTTTCCATTCCAATGGAAAAACGGGAAACCCAAGGCGGTCGCCGTCGCGCTTGCTGAGTTTACCGTTGCCTTCGGGTTTGAGCAGCAGCGGAAGGTGCGCGAACCGCGGCATAGTTCCTTTCCAACCGAAACTTTTGTAAAGCCACACGTGCAACGGTGCCGAAGGCAACCATTCTTCGCCGCGGATTACGTGCGTGATTTCCATTAAATGATCGTCAACTACGTTGGCTAAGTGATAAGTAGGTAGTTGGTCGGAAGATTTGTAAATTACTTTATCGTCCAAAACCGATGAGTTGATAACGACTTCGCCGCGAATTAAATCGTTTACGGTAATATCGATATTCGGTTCAATTTTTATACGAACCACGTATTGTGTTCCGTTATCGATAAGGTTTTTCACCTCCTCGTCAGACAGGGTTAGCGAATTTCGCATTTGCTCACGCGTGGAAGCATCGTATTGAAAATTTTGGATTTCCAAGCGTTTGGCGTCCAATTCATCGGGTGTATCGAAAGCGATGTATGCCAATTTGTTTTCCAATAATTGGTTAACGTACTTTTGGTAAATATCTTTTCGCTCCGATTGGCGATACGGGCCAAATTTTCCACCTTTCGTTGGGCTTTCGTCAAACGGAAGTCCTAACCAATCAAACGCTTCTTGGATATATTCTTCCGCTCCGGGAACAAATCGTGTGGAGTCGGTATCTTCGATTCGAAGAATGAAATCGCCACCGTGTTGCTTGGCGAACAGGTAGTTATATAATGCCGTGCGTACGCCGCCAATGTGGAGCGGACCTGTTGGGCTGGGTGCGAAGCGGACTCTTGTTTTGTTGTGCATAATTTTGATGTTGAGAGTGCAAAGGTAAGAAAAAGGAAGGATAAAATGAATTATCCTTCCTTATTGATTAGAAATTAGGAGGTATAAGTGCCAAACACAAATTAGTTTATAGTATTCATAAATAAATCGACACGATTTATTTCTTCATTC
>JAUNUM010000015.1 GCA_030538215.1 Bacteroidia bacterium | reverse complement strand
CTAAAGTCTTGCACTAAAGTGCATAGTTTTAACTAGCGAACTTAAAAAATAAAGATTCTATCTGGCCGATTGTCGGTCTGACGGATAAAAACACACAATAACAAACAATTAAAAATCAACAATATGAATAATACTGAAGAAATTCAACCAACGATAAACACTGCAAATTCAATGCCACCACCTATGCCGATAACAGCAAATACCGTAATTAAAGCAACCGATCTTAAAAAAATATACAACGGTGTAGCCGTTTTGAATATTCCTGAAATATCCATTAAATACGGAGAAAGTTTTGGGTTGGTCGGTAACAACGGTGCAGGAAAAACAACATTTTTCAGGTTGCTACTCGATTTGATTGAAGCCAGTTCGGGCGAAGTGCAAATTGATGACGAAAAGGTTGCCCGTAACGACAACTGGAAATCGAAAGTAGGTTCGTTCCTCGATGAAAGTTTCTTAATCGATTTTCTGACGCCTGAAGAATATTTTAATTTCACAGGTAAAGTATATGGCAAATCGCAAGGCGATATTGCTACTTTTTTGGAATCAATGAAAGAGTTCTTTAACGGCGAAATTTTAGGTTCAAAAAAACTAATTCGGGATTTATCGAAAGGGAATCAGAAAAAAACAGGAATTACCGCCGCTCTCCTATCCGATCCTCAAATTCTCATCCTTGATGAACCGTTTACAGCTCTCGATCCTACTTCACAAATTCGGTTGAAACGGATGCTTAACGAGTTGAAAAACACCAAAAATATGACCATGCTTATTTCAAGCCACGATCTCAATCACGTTACCGAAGTGTGCGATCGTATAGTTGTTCTCGAAAAAGGCTTAGTGGTGAGAGATATCCACACAACCGAAGATACATTGAAAGAACTGGAAAATTATTTTGCAGTGTAGCTACTCCACTTTGTCAAAGTTTGGAACTTTGACAAAGTTAATACACACGACCATAGATGATACGATTAGAAACTCTTGAAGCTGATTGTTTTTATCATATTTTCAACAGAGGTGTGAATGGCGAAAATGTTTTCATTGTTGAGGATAATTATTTGTTTTTTCTTCAGAAAATAAAATCGTATCTTTTACCTGTAGCCGATGTATATGCTTATTGTCTGATGCCAAATCATTTTCATTTGGTGTTAAGGATTAAGTCGGAAAAAGCCTTGAAAACTTTGTCAAAGTCTGAAACTTTGACAAAGGTAGAGCGCGGATTGCACTCCGAGTCGGCTATTGTTAGTAAACAAATCGGAAAGCTGATAAGTAGTTACACGCAGGCATTTAACAAATTCCATAATAGACACGGAAACTTATTTGAAAGCCCTTTCAAGCGAAAACGCATCGAAACCGATGAACATTTGCAACAAGTCATTTTATACGTCCATCAAAATTCGTGGGCATTAGGTCTCAACTTGGCTAATTATCCATATTCATCCTATAGAAGTATATTATCAAATGCAAAAACAGAAATTATACGGGAAGAAGTGATTGAATTATTCAACAATATCGAAAACTTCAAATATTGCCATTTGAAAGAAGTAATCCTATGATTCCACTTTGTATTTGTCAACTTTGTCAAAGTTTGGAACTTTGACAAAGTTAGTTTTTACCTCAAGCTCGGATCATTAAACGTATCGCCTTGGCGAACATCGCCCGTTAGGAAACCTTTTTTATACCAAGCTGTGCGTTGTGCGGAAGTTCCGTGTGTGAAGGAATCGGGAACGGTATAACCCATGGATTGTTTTTGCAATGTATCATCGCCCACGGCGGTTGTGGCACTAATTGCCGAGTCAAGATCGTTCTCTTCAATAATAATAGTGTTCATTCGTTGCGCTTGATTGGCCCATAATCCGGCAAAAAAATCGGCTTGCAGCTCCAGTTTGACCATAAGTCTGTTAAACTCTTTTTCGCTAATACGCCCACGATATTGATTTACCTGATCCATGATGCCCATCAATTTTTGCACGTGATGCCCCACTTCGTGAGCCGTTACGTAAGCAATCGCCATTTCGCCCCGCGCACCATAATCACGAACTAATTGGTGGAAAAAATTCAAATCGATATACACTTTTTCATCGGCAGGACAATAGAACGGTCCAACTGCAGAAGATGCATGTCCACAACCCGAACTGGTAGCATCGGTAAACGTCACCAACGTTGGTGCACGATAAGTCTCTCCCAGTTGTTTTTTAAACAATTCAGTCCAAACATCATTAGCGCTGTTAAACACACCCAGCGTAAATACTTTTAGATCTTCGTTTTCATTTATACGCGACTGGTCAACCACTTCTTCCAAAGTTTGGCCGGGAACCACACTATTTACCATATCAATCGCCTGAAACGGGTTTTTCCCCAGCAACAAAGCAATTATAGCAATAATAATTGCACCTATGCCGCCAAAAGCCGCACCACGCTTCACCCCACGCCCACGACGATCTTCGTAGTTTTGCGTACTATCGTTTCTGTTAATCCATTTCATGTTATAATACTATTTTCGGGTTTTGATTAAATTATTTCAAGTTTACTATTCAAACGCAAAAATAGCTTGTTTTGTTTGAAAAAAGTAAAAAATGAGGAAAAATAAAGATAATTTCAACATATTTTATTGACAAATTTTATATTTAATCTAATACCCTAATTCTATGATATTTAAAAACAAAATTTGCATTTATTATGCGAACTTAATAATTCTGTAACAACTTTTACATTTCTTTGTGTAAAAATTACGGCATATCCTGATGGTAGATTTTTCAAATCATACAGTTTTACTTAAAGAAATAAAAAAAGGGAATGTTCAAGCCTTTGAACAAACTTATAAGCGATATTATTATCGTTTAAAGGGATTTGCAATGAACTTTATCACAAATGCCGATGAAGTTGATGATATAATTCAAGAATGCTTTCTAATTGTTTGGGAAAAAAGAGAAAATTTGGCTGTAATTTCCCTACCCTCGTTACTTTTTAAAATAGTAAGAAATAGCTGTCTTAATCATTTAAAACATGCTTCTGTAGTAAATAAGCATATAGAGAAATATTATCCAATATCGGAAATGGAAGAACGCTTGTACTACGCTGATTTTGGGCTTGATGCGTCGCAAAAGCTACTGTATGACGAATTGAACGAACAAGTGGATAGTGTAATGCAGCAACTGCCTCAACGGTGTAAAGAGGTTTTTGTTCTGAGTAGGGAAAATGGATTAAAAAATCGAGAAATAGCTCAAAAACTTGAAATCTCAACTACAGCTGTAGAAAAACATATCCGAAAAGCATTGTCGATGTTTACATTTCATTTGAAAGAAAAATATCCAATAGACTATACTTTCTTTATTGCTGTTTTTCTACACCTCCTTACTCTCTGATTTTTACACTTTTATTATGATCGGAAAAATAAAAAAGCATTTTTTCAATATCAAAGGTTAGGTAAAATTGCTTTATGTTGTTTTATCTTATAGAGCAACATGGACGAACAATTGCAACATATAAAAGATTTAGCGTTCCGATACTTCGAAGGAAATACAACTTCCGAAGAGGCCGAGATTCTATTTTCTTTCCTAAAGGCTAAAAAAAACAACACTTCTCTTTTCAAAAGTTGGGAAGCCGAATGGTTTACATCAGCAGCGCTTAAACCGTCTTTGGATAGAGAGTGGGAGAAATTAAAAACGCAACAACAGAAAGTAAATAATATCTCTTCTTTCATTCCCGAAAAGAAATCGTTGCGTAACTATTTCTTTATTGCAGCTTCCCTCACCTTGCTCCTTATCGGAGGACTTTTCACTATACTGCATCATCAAAAAAAATCGCCTGAACATTTTTTCACGACCGAAACTCCTTACGGAGAAAAAAGCAAAATTATTATGCCGGATGGCACTATTATATGGTTAAATTCCGGATCAACTCTCACTTATTCCGATAAATATGGAACTAAAAATCGAGAGGTGTTACTACAAGGCGAAGCCTATTTTGAGGTTGAGAAAGGAAAACAGAATTTTACAGTAAAAACCAATAATCATAGCGTAATTGTAAAAGGAACAAAATTCAACATTTCCGCTTATCCCGACGATGCTGTTTTATCTACCACTCTACTGGAGGGAAAAGTTGAGTTGAAATATAAAAACAGATCATTCGATATGGATCCGGGTGAAACCGTAGAAGTAGATATTCACGCAAATATAGTGAAGCGAATGATGAGTAAAACAACAACAAACATGTGGACTCAAAACCGATTGGAATATGATAATATACAACTTGGCGTACTACTAAAGAAATTGTCGAGAGAATATGCACGAACCATTCTTCTTAAAAATGATTCTCTTAGAAATCAATCATTTTCAATCAGTATAAACACAAAAGAAGAGCTAACAGAAGTGCTAAACGCAATCAGCAAAATAACTCCTATTAAAATAATCAATAAGAACGATACTATAACATTAATGTAAAACCAATTAAAGTAATTTATGAAATCAAAGTTGAAAACAACTCGTTTATTTGCATTACTCTTTACCTTATTTTTTAGTTTGGTATTGAGTGCACAACCTTTAACCAAGGTTTTTAAGAACGAAACATTGAAAAATGTATTGAAGGATATTGAAAGTCAAACCGGTTTATCTGTTATCTACAGAAACAGCGACTTGAATGAAAACAAGAGAATTACAGCATCTTTCGATGACGTTTCTCTATCGGAAGTAATGAATACAATATTAGATAATGATTTAGAGTATAGTATTCAGTCAAATATTTTGGTTATCTCCAAGAAAGGAGCCAAGCCGGTATCGATTGAAAAAACTCAACAAGGAAAAACCATCCGTGGAAAAATTGTGGATACGTCAGGTGAACCCATTATCGGAGCATCTGTAACTGTAGCCGGAACCTCCAAAGGAACCGTAACAGACTACGATGGAAACTACGTTTTAGAAGGAATTTCGGATTCTGATGTAATTTCCGTATCCTATATAGGTTATGTGTCACAGGAATTTCCGGCAACAAGCCCATCACTTTCCAATATGGTTTTAAAAGAAGACACCAAATTGTTGGACGAAGTGGTGGTAATTGGCTACGGATCAACAAGAAAAGATGATTTATCGATGGCGGTTTCAACCCTAAAGATAGATGATAAACTCAAAAGCCGTCCGGCAAGCTTATCGAGTATAATGCAAGGAGAGATTCCGGGAGTAACTCTGCAAATGAATACCGGAGATCCCATGGCAATTGAACCAAACAATATCAATATCAGAGGAAGGGGTTCGCGCGGAAATGACCGTGTTCTCTATGTTGTAGACGGTGTACCCGATGCTCCTTTTAACGTAGCCGACATCGAATCCGTTACCGTGCTCAAAGATGCGGCTTCAGCTGCAATCTATGGCGCCGCCGTGGGCTCGGGAGGTGTGATAATGATCACGACTCGTCGTGCACAAGAAGATAAATTAAGTGTAAATGCAAGTGTTTATACCGGATTCAAACAAGTATCAGGATTGCCCGAAGTTCTTACTGCCGAACAATTTAATCAGGTAAATAAGGACGCATTTTTGTTTGCCAATAAAACAATGCCCGATATTTTTAATCCGGCAGAATATCCTTACGGAAACGTTACACGTACCGATTGGATGAAAGAAATATTCCGTACAGCACCCACTCAGCACTACTCTCTCTCCATTGCCGGAGGTAGTAAAAACATGAAATCTTATATTTCGGCATCGTATGATAAAGAAGATGGAGTAATGTTAAATACTTTCTCTAACCGACTGGGTCTAAAAGCCGATATAAGCTTTCAACTCACAAAATGGTTAAACATCTCACAACGTGGCACGTATGAATACAGCAACGGACAAGGCGACGTAGGCACATACTCACACGAAAGTGTACTGATGTCTGCTATTTTTTATCCCCGTTCAGCCACTATTTACGAGTACGACGAAAATGGGAAACAGCTTTTTAATGAATTTGGCAATCCTGTTTTTGGAGGAACCATACCTGCATATTTGGCACAACAAGGGAAGAGTGGATATGGCGAAATCAGAAATCCGGTAGCTACTTTACTTAGGTTACGTCAACATCGCCCAAGAAACCGCTTTTATTCCACCTCTTCATTGGAGATAAAACCAATCAGAAACTTATCTATTAAATCTGATTTTACCGCCGGGTTAGATTTGTTGCGATACGAGGACTTTAGACCACGTATTCTGGAGCTTGGACGTCCCAATGCAGACAACTCGCGTGCTATCAGAAACAGTTATAATTCAAGGTGGTTATGGGAAACAATCGCAAACTATTCTCATATTTTTAACGATAAACACTACCTCTCTGCAATGTTAGGATATACAATGGGATACGAAAACTATCGCTACAATGAAACAACCGTAAAGAAATTCGATAGAGAAGATCCGAACTTTACAATTTTCAACACCGGAAAAGATTACACAACACAACCAAAAGAAGAGATCTGGGACGAATCTATGTTCTCGGTATTAGGACGGTTAAGTTACTCTTTTGACGATCGTTATTTCTTAACAGCAAGTATTCGTAGAGATGCATCGTCTAAACTATGGAGAGAAAATAATTATGGTTATTTCCCCGCTTTCTCCGGTGCCTGGAAAATATCTTCCGAACCATTTTTTACCGACTTAAAAAAGAGTATCAACTTATTAAAAATAAGAGGAAGTTGGGGTGAAATAGGAAATAATAAACTACTTCCGAGATATCCGTTTAATGTAGCCATGGAACAAGCAGGATATGAAAATTATTACGGGAACAACCTACAAACCGAAGTTATTGGATCATATATGTCAACCGTTGTAAATAGAAACTTAAGATGGGAGTCAACAGAACAAACCGGTTTAGGTATTGATGTTGGTTTACTAAATAATCGTTTTGAATTTACAGTGGATTACTATAATAAAACAACAAAAAACTTAATCGAGAAAATTACTATTTCACAAACCGTAGGTAAACCAGAGGAACCTTATGGAAATGTAGGAAAAGTGTCGAACAAAGGTTGGGAGTTTTCGGGTAAATATAATCAAACGTTCAATAAAGTTTCCGTTGGATTATTCGCAAACCTGAGTACGGTTAAAAGCGAAGTACTTGATTTAGGAAAAAGAAAAGAAATAATCCATTCCGAATATCACGTAAATAACGTCATAACTCCTTTATATTCGAGAGTTGGACAGCCTTGGTTCTCCTATTATCTCTTACAAACCGACGGAGTTTTCCAAACACAAGAAGAGGTGGATAACTATCTACATACAAATCCCGAAACCGGAGCAAAAAACATTATTCAGCCTGGTGCACGTCCGGGAGACTTTAAGTTTGTAGATTTCAACAAGGATGGAAAAATTAACGATGAAGATCGTCAATTTATGGGTAATTACCTCCCAAAAATAACCTACGGTTTCGGAGGAAGCATTGCTGCGTATGGATTTGATTTTTCTATTTTCCTACAAGGAGTTAGTGGTGTAAAAGTCTTCAACGGATGGAAACAAATGGCATTATCGGGCAGAGGAGGATATCCCGGATATAACTTCACATCAGATATTTTGAAATCGTGGAATTATAATAAAGACTCAGGATATCCAGTATTCGGCTTCGTTCAAAGATCTACCTCAGCTGGCGAACCAAACCCTCAAAACAACCTTTCTGCTCCTTCTGACTTTTTCCTTGAAGATGGTAGTTATTTACGCTTACGCAACGTTACTTTAGGATACACACTTCCAAAAACACTTATGTCTGCTATGCATATACCAACTGCATCACTGCGCTTTTATATAAGTGGTGAAAACCTAAAAACATTTACAAAATATTCAGGTATAAGCCCCGAAGTAGGAAACCACGGAGTAGATACCGGCACATATCCTATTTCCTCTGTTTGGAACTTTGGTTTACATTTCAATTTCTAATTACAACAATAAATACATAGTATATTATGAAAAAGTTATTATATATTTCATTTTTAACAATAATACTGACGACACTTGGCAGTTGCAACGATTTTCTAGAGCACGACGCTTATGGACATCCCACTTCCGCCAATGCATGGGTAAACGATGCCGATATTCTTAGAATCGTAGATGGACTAAGAGTGTGGCAAGCAAGAGAAGGAATTGATGGACGTGGTTTTATGTGGTTCGAAAACTGTAGTGACAATATGGTCACAGGACGTGCACAGGCAGAAGGCGATCAAATCAAAAACTTCCAAATGCAGCCGACTAACGGTAGAGATGCACGCCAAAACTGGCAATGGATGTACGCGACCATTGCCGTTGCAAACGATATTTTAGGACAAGTAGATCATTCAAAGCAAGCCAGCGAAGCAGTAAAAAACAGTGCAAAAGCACAAGCTCATTTCTATAGAGGATTTGCCTACCTCTGGCTCGCACCATGGTATGGTGACAACGGAGCCAATGGAGGAATTCCAATCGTAACAGAAAAAACTCCGGTAGAAGAGCTTGATATGGCGCGTCCAAAATCGGTTCTCGAAAATTATGATCTAATTATTAGTGATTTGCGAAAAGCAGGAGATATGTTGCCCTATCATTCTCAACTGCCCGAAAACCAGTGGGGACGCCCCCACAAAGCTGCAGCGTGGGGATATGCCGCGCGTGCTGCTTTATATGCTGCACAATACGACAGCAAATATTATGACATTGTAATAGAAATGGCAGACAAGATAATTAATATGTCGGGAACCGACAAACGCTCTTTATATGCCGATTATAGAACTTTTTTCAGGGAAGACAATAACTTTAGCCCCGAGTACATTTTCTCGGTTTTCGGCACACATAAAGAAGGTCCAAAATTTCATGGAATGTCTTTTCAAAAAGATGGCTACGGATTGTACAATACATGGGGTTATTTCCAACCTACATTAGATTTGTATGAGGCATTTGAAGAAGGAGATACCCGTCGCGATGCCACAATTTTATTACCCGGACAGCATATCCAATTTATAAGCAGAGATATCCATTACGGTGTAAATCCGAGTGATGTTCAAAGCTTATCAGGAATGACTTTCAGAAAATGGCTTCACCCATTCCAAAACAAAGGAGATATGGGCATAAAATTCAATTCCGATGGAAACAACCAATCTACCCGTATGGGAATGGTTCTGCTTCGCTATGCCGATATTTTGCTAATGAAAGCCGAAGCACTGATTTGGAGCCGTGGCGAAGGTAATGGAGAAGCTGTATCACTTATCAACCAAGTACGCACACGCGCAGGATTACCGGCAAACAGCCGGGCTACAAAAGCACAGCTGATGAATGAGCGCCGTTGCGAATTTGCATTTGAATTTCAACCCAGTCGTCATTTGGATATGGTGCGTTGGGGAGTGGCAAAAAACGCCTATGCAAAACCACTATTTGGACTAAGGAGAAAACATACCGTTGCCATGTTAGATCTTACAGCACAGGAAATATCCAATTTAGGAGCCGGAATTACAAATGCTACATATCTGAGCGATATTGAGCCCACCAAACTCTCAGCCCAAAAACGCAAACTATTCAATCAGATTTACGAGGCCAATGTTGAAAAGGATAAAGGTTATGTAGATAGACCCGGTAACATTATCGAAGGTTGGGTAAAAGATACTATTTGGAATGCACGCACATTTGATCCAACAATACATCACGTGTTTCCAATACCTCAAGCCGCCATTAATTCATCTACAACGTTGAAACAAAATAGCGGTTATTAATAACTAAAATCAAATCTTGGGAAAGTGTACGCTTTCCCAAGATTCTTTAATACGTTTAATAATGAGAACTTTATATCTATTTTGTGCTTTATTTATGGTTTGCATCCCAATTTGGGCACAACCTAAGTTAAAGGTTATGACCTTTAATATTCGTTCTGCCGAACCAAATTTCATAGCACAACCTTATATAGATTTGATAGAAAAATATAAACCCGATTTAATTTCCTTTCAAGAAGTAGAAGTAAATACTTCACGCGTAGGAAAAAAAGATATCATAGTGGAAATTGCTTCCAAAACCGGCATGTTTCCTCTTTTTGCTCCGGCATACAAAAAAGATATTGGCAAATATGGTGTAGCTATGCTTTCGCGATATCCGATCACAAAGTCAAATTATTCAGCTTTACCCAAACTGGGATCCGATCCGCGTGTAGTATTATTCTCGGAAATTATTCTACCTTCGGGATTCAAAACGAAATTTATTTCAGTACATTTAGACCACAGAACATCAGACGTTACTAAGCTGGAAGAGGCAAAGGCACTTTACTCCTCCTCTCTTTTTACAGAAAATATGCCGATTGTACTTGCCGGAGATTTCAATATGTTTTACATGGGACCTATTTCGCTAAAACTGCAAGAGTTTTACGATAAGATATGCAACAATGATTATACTTTTGAGTACGGTGATAAACTCGATTATATTTTTGCATATCCAAAAGGAAAATGGAAAATTTTGAGTACATCCGTATTGTATGAAACCGGTAAATTATCTGATCATTTTCCTGTTTTTTCTGAAATTGAATATACTCCATAATTAAAAAAGAAAATGAAGACAAATAATTTATTTTTCGCGATCATATTCCTTCTGTTGTCATTGCCAATTTATCTTTCGTCTTGCGGAAAAGGAAATGAGCCTGAGCCCACTCCACCCAAGCCGGAAAAACCGGAACCAAAAATTCCGGCGTGGGATAAATCAAAAACAGCTACCATTTATATTGCAGCAAAGCTTCAAAATCAGCCCATCGCAACAACAGAAAATGAGTTTAAAGAATTGGGAGATTATTTGGCTAAAAAAACATTTCACGCAGCGCTTATCAACAGTGTCAATATTAATGTGAATGAGAATATGCCCATAAACGGTGGTGCTATTACAGCATTTGCTTCCCGTAAATCATTTGCTTATGCGCTTCACACATTTAGTGAAAATGCGGCAAAGGGAACAGTTATTTTAACAGATTCTATTGTTGCACAAAATGAAACTGTTTTTTCTGAAAGCCTAAAAATAAAAATTGTACCTGCAAAAATAACCTCTTTACTTGATTTGCCTTTGGCAACTCTTTTCTTGGAAAATCAAGAACAAATAGAGGCTTTTAAAGGCAAATTATCCGAAATATATACTGCAAAATATATTATTATCGGATTTATTTCATCATCATTGTATAGTTCACTCGAAGCGGCGGTTAAGAATTCAAATCAGAAACTCTATCTCGAAAAAGTAAAAACAATAGATTCTCCCAATTCCATATTCATTTTATCCCCAACATATTGGTTGTTAAGGGAAACTATAGCAGAAAAGACCGGCAACATCCCCGTTTACTGTTTACAAATTGAAACAAACGTATTTTATTAAAAATTTAAATTGATTATGTCTAAAATTATTGTACTATCTCTTATTTTGGCAATGGTTTCAACCTGCGGGCAAGATAACAACTTGACATATCTTGCATCGGATAACGATAACATTGCACTTTCTTCGTGGATGAAAAAAATCCCCGATAATACACCCGTTGCAAAACTGTCCATCCCCGGAACGCACGATACCGGTGCGTATGTACAAGGCGGACCATTAATTATTACACAAGATATCACCATAGCCGAACAACTTGACGCAGGTATTCGGGCAATGGATATTCGCTTACGCGCTGTCAATGACAGTTATATGCAAGTATATCACGGAATTGCATCTCAAAAACATAATTTTGAAGAAGATGTATTGCCCACGGTTATAAACTTTCTACGAGCAAATCCAAGTGAAACTATTATTATGTCTGTTAAAAAAGAAGGCGACGATATAAATTCACCAAAAGGATACGTAGCGTTATTACGCGAAATTCTAAACAAACCAGCATTCAATGCTTATATTGCCACTTTTTCTAATGAAATAAAGCTTGCCGATGTACGTGGAAAAATCTTGTTCATGCATCGCGACAATATAGGTTATCCGGTTATTGGAGCCAATTTCATCGGTTGGCGAGATAATGCCGTCTTCACTGCCACAATACAAGGTAATCAGGTGCAGTCAAAAGTACACGTTCAGGATTGTTACAAAGTTCCCACTCTGTTGTCTTCCGATATAAACTTCAAACATAAAGTTATCCGTGAGAACTTGGCAAAAGCTTCGGAGAGTACATTGTCTTCTGACTGGTTTATTACTTTCACCAGTGGAACCGGACTGGGCGCTTATCCCAATGCTATAGCCTATCGAATAAATAAACCAACGGCAAATTATATCAACCAAAACAATCTGCAATCTTGTGGTATTGTGTTTATGGATTTTGCTGGTTGGGATGATAGCAAATTACTCACAAAAGCTATTATCGATTGTAATTTTCGCTTATTAACACACGAATAAAATTAATAATGAAAAGCAAATTTCTCGCCCTTTTCATCTGCTTCACTGTATTTTCGCAAACTCTGATTACAGCACAAGAGCGAAAACTAACACAGCACGCATACACTTACAAAACACCATACAATGTTGAAACCATAGTGGCTCCCCAATGCGGAAAAGTAAAAAACGTGATACTGATGATTGGTGACGGCATGAGCCTCACTCACGTTTATACAACCTGGATAGCCAATCGCGGTAAAATGTGGCTCGACAATGCTACCGTTACGGGACTTTCGAGAACCTATGCTGCAAACCGACTCATTACCGATTCGGGCGCGGGTGGAACTGCCATTGCCACCGGACAAAAAACCAATTATCACATGGTAGGAACCGATATACACGGAAATCCGTTGCCATCGATCATGGATTATGCAAAAAAACGCGACCTTTCTACCGGAGTGGTCGTAACCTGTCGGTTGACCGATGCTACACCTGCCGATTTCTGCTGCAATAATCCCGATCGCAATAAATCGTATGAGATTGCGGCAGATTACGTTAAAAGTGGTGTGGATTTTATTTTTGGCGGCGGTTCAAAGCATTTTGAAAATCGTCCCGATAAGCGCGATATTTTCCACGAAATGCATCAGGCAGGGTACGCAACACCTCGAAATTGGACGGATTTACAGAAAATTACATCGGGAAAAGTGTTTGCTGTAACCGATTCTCTTGATTTGCCGGAACCCGTTCAGCGTGGCGACATTTTAAGCAATGCATCGATAAAAGCCATAGACTTGCTTTCGCAAAATGACAATGGTTTTTTCTTGATGATTGAAGGTTCCAAAATTGACGATTACGGACATTTCAACGATATTGATTTACTGGTACAGGAAATTGCCGATTTCGACAAAACCATCGGTCGGGTAATGGAATGGGCTGCAAAAAATGGCGAAACTCTTGTAATTGTTACTGCCGACCACCAAACCGGCGGTTTAACACTTTTAGACGGTGATATCGAGAAAGGCGAAGTAACAGTGAATTTCTCAACAAACGGACATTCGGGCATTATGGTTCCCGTGTATGCTTTTGGTCCCGGAGCACAGGAATTTACCGGGATGTACGAGAACAGCGATATTTTTCATAAGATAAAAAAACTGCTGAATCTATGAAGAAACTAACTTTACAAACATGTATGATTGCAGTATTTATTGCGATTCTCGTATCTTGCCACACAAATGGAAAAATCAATTCAATCAAGCTCATTGCTCATCGCGGCGGAGTTATTGAAAACGATTCACCCGAAAACAGTAAAGAAGCTTTATTGAAAGCAGTAGAAAGAGGTTATTGGGCAGTGGAATTAGACACGCGAATGACAAAAGACTCTGTGCTTATTACGCATCACGACAAAGATTTCAACCGATATTTCAACCTTAACCACCAGGTTTCCGAAATGACGTGGCTTGAAATTGATTCGCTGATATCGGAAAGTGGCACGAAAGTGCAAAAATTGGAAGATGCGTTGTCGCTCTGTGTCGAGAAAGGACTGAACGTAATGATTGACAATAAAATATCCGGATTTCCGCTTCCGGTATTCGAAGAATTGATTTCTTTGTTAGACAAATACAATTTACGCACAAATGCTCTGATGATTGGCACAACGGAATCAACAGAATATTTTACGGGAAAAATCCGCCTCAGCTGCACTCGTCAACAAATTGAACAAAATATGCTTCGAACCGATTATTCGCCCAATAACTATTACTATTTCGGTAATCCATCAACGGAAGATGCCAAATGGGCGGCAGAAAATGATATTATGGTTGTAGGTGTTATCAACACGTGGGCACTACCCAAAGAATCGGAACAAGAAGAAGTGGAAAAAATCATAGAAAATTTAAAGGACAACAAAGTAGAGTATATTCAGTTGGACTCGAAATACGATTCTTGCTTTTTGACATCAGAAAAGT
This sequence comes from Bacteroidia bacterium, assembly GCA_030538215.1. Taxonomy (GTDB): domain Bacteria; phylum Bacteroidota; class Bacteroidia; order Bacteroidales; family Dysgonomonadaceae; genus Petrimonas. The sequence continues at coordinate 26,367 of JAUNUM010000015.1, read as the reverse complement.
AGATACCAATTCAATATGATTGCAACTCGTAACAGAATATCTGTTATTTACTTCGTTTTCTCAATCCACTTGTCAGCCAATTCTGTATCGTACCCCAACTGTTTAGCTTTTTCAAAATCGGCTTTGGCAGCAAATTTATCAAACTGATCGAGCCGCAATCGACCTCGTAAAATATAAAAATATGGATTGTTTTTTTCGAAGCCTTCAATAGTATGCAAATCGGCTGCGGCTCTGGAGAATTGATCATTATTCACATAACATTCGGCTCTGTTGAGATAATATGTTGAATTTATTTTCGTTTCTGCATTTATAATATTGGTATAAACTTTTTCGGCTTCTGTCCAGTTGTCATCAAGTTTAAAAATTAGGGCTTTGCTAAGCTTGGTAAACAAGTTATCAGAATTTATACTTTCGCAAGCTCTGAAATCGGTCTCGGCTTTTTTTCGGTCACCTTTCTCCAAAAATAATAATCCGCGACGATAATATGCCTCCACATTCGACGGTTGTTTCTCAATAATGGAATTATAATCTTCCATAGCTTCTTCAAAACGACCTAAATCACACAAAAGCGAAGCCCGATTATGCAATACCAAAACCGAATCGGAGCTGTTTACAAGTGAAGCCGTAAACGAAATATAAGCATCATCCGTTAATCTCAACTGACGTTGTAAAACACCCAAATTCAACAACAGTACACCATTTTTTTCGTTAGCAGGATCAAATTTCATGGCGTTTTGAAGAGCATACATCGCGCTATCAAGTTGATTGTTTTCGATATGTTTTGCCGATTTATCAATCCATCCGAAGTAGGTGTTCGTTTGCGCTGATAAAGACATACCCAAAAGCACTACCAAAAGAGTCAAAAAATATTTCATCTGTTATAAAGTCAAGTAAACGACAAAATTACTCCATTTTTCGTAACTTTGTCCTCCAAATTTAATAAAAGAACCAAATATGCTGTTGAATATTTTTAACTCTGTCGACTCCACGGTTGTAAACACCGGAGGAAAAGCCGCAGAAATGGTTAAAGCAGGACGTTTTGAAGACTTAGTGCATCTTTTAATTACCTGGGGAATAGATTTTTTCGGTAAACTTTTGACAGCACTGATTCTTTTTTTTATCGGAAAATGGATAATCGGTAAAATACGAAAACTGGCAGATAAAATTATGTCAAAAAGGCACATGGAAGTGGCTTTGAAAGGTTTTTTGAAAAATGTATTGGACTTTTTTCTCTATCTTCTCCTTATCATTCTCATTATTAATATTGTTGGAGCTCAAACAATTTCCATAGCTGCGCTTATTGGTTCGGCCGGACTGGCGATTGGTCTTGCCGTGAAAGACAATTTAGCAAATTTTGCAGGAGGAGTGATGTTGCTTTTTAATAAACCTTTTAAGGGTGGCGACTATATTGAAGCACAAAATTTAGCCGGAACAGTACAAAGTATTGGCATACTTTATACAACTTTAATCACGTCAGACAATAAAACTATTTATATTCCCAACGGACCGTTATCAACCGGCAACATCATCAATTACAGCACGCAAGCTTCAAGAAGAATAGATATTACGGTAAATCTTGAGTACGGAACTGAAACTGCAATGGTAAATAAAATGTTAATCGATATTGCTCATGCACATCCGTTGGTCTTAAAATCGCCCGAACCTTTTGCCCGAATGACTAAGATGAATGAACATTCCATTGATTTTACGCTTCGCGTTTGGACAAATTGTAACGATTTTTGGCCGGTAACACACGACTTAAACGAAGAAATTTACAAGCAAGTTAACGAAAAAGGATTAGTAATTCCATTTCAGCAAATGACGGTACATTTGGAAAATTCAACAAATAAATAATGTTGTGTAACATGGCAATTCAAAACACAACTCGCACTCAACGTATAGAAACGTACAACACGCTAACGATAACGAGCAAAGAGAAAGTCGAGACACTCAAGAGAAAACTACTGACAAACAGCATTTTTCGCTTAGTTGTTTTTTTGATTGCTGTGCTTTTCGCATATTTCATGTTCACAAAATCGGTTTGGTACGCCGGCACTTTATTGGGAGCAATTACCGTTTTTTTGCTTTTGCTACGTCGTCACGAAAAATTAATTATCGAAAAAAACCGTGCTGAATCTGCTCTAAAAATCGCCGAAGACGAATTAAAAGCCTTCGGACACGATTTTTCGCCTTTTGATGGGATAACGGAACAAATAAATCCGGCTCATGACTTCAGTTTCGATTTGGACATTTTTGGAAACGGCTCCATAGCACAAGTGCTAAACCGAACTGCGCTAAAAATAGGGAAACATAAACTTGCCGATATATTGAAAAATCCACTTACGGAAAAAAACACCATTCTTATGCGTCAGCATGCCATTGCCGAACTTTCCGCGAAAGAAGGTTTTTGTTTGAATTTTCGTATTACGGGCAATTTATCGGGCGATGTGGTTTCGCAAACAAAGGAAACCAAGAGTATGTTTGCGCCAAAGAATACATTCAAAAGTCCATCGTTTTGGAAGCTGCTCACCATAATCATTCCTGCCATTTACGCACTCTTTATCACTTTATCCCTAATTGGCATTATCGAGGGAAGTTGGTTTTGGACTTTATATACCGCCACACTGGCAATATCGGTTATTCCGATGAAAAAAGTAAACATTGTTTGGACAACTTTCGATAAAAAATCAAAAATGCTTTCAGCCTATTCTCAACTGTTTGAGCAGGTAGAGAAAACTAATTTCGAAAGTAAATTGCTGCAAGACTTACAGAAGAAAATTATAGATAAAAAACCGGCATCACAACGTATCAAACAACTGGCAGGCTACATACAAAACCTTAATTCGGCATTTGCTTTTCCGGTATTACTCATTGTTAACCCCCTGTTTCTGTGGAATGTACTCTACACCCTGAGAATTGAAAACTGGCTCAAAGTCAATGGAGAGAAAACTCAAGATTGGTTTTCGGTATTAGCGAAGTTCGATACACTTATATCGCTCGGAACATTTACTGCGAACCGCCCGGAATACATATTTCCCGAAATTTCCGACACATTTTATTTCACGGGAAAATCCTTGGGACATCCGCTTATTCCGTATGGAAAATGTGTAAAAAATGATATCGAAATATCCCGAAGGCCTTATTTCATGATTGTTACCGGAGCAAATATGGCGGGAAAAAGTACGTATTTACGCACTGTGGGAGTAAACCATTTGTTTGCATCTATCGGTTTGCCCGTTTGTGCCGATAAACTCACGTTTTTTCCGGGACGGTTGCTCACCAATTTACGAACATCGGATTCGCTTGTGAACAACGAATCGTACTTCTTTGCCGAACTCAAGCGATTGAAAATGATAATAGAGCGATTACAATCAGGTGAAAACGGACTGTTTATCATTCTTGACGAAATCCTGAAAGGAACTAATTCCGAAGACAAACAAAAAGGCTCATTTGCGCTTATGAAACGCTTGGTGAAGCTGGATGGAAACGGTATTATCGCCACGCACGACCTTGCCTTAGGCAATCTCGAAAACGAATTTCCCGAATCTATTAGAAATTTTCATTTCGATGCTGATATTTCAGGCAATACACTTACGTTTACCTATCGGTTGGAAAAAGGTATCGCGCAGAATATGAATGCGAGTTTTTTGATGCAAACAATGGGAATTGTTGAGTAAATAATTCTGATATTAATATTCCGAACTAAAGTGGAAGCGAATATTCTTAAAATCCTGCTGTGCCATCATCAACAAATAATTTGACTCGGCTAAAAATATATCCCTCCCCTCTTTGTCTTTCGCCATATACTGATATTTGCGTTTCTTGAAATCTTCCAGTTGCGCAACATCGTCACTCTCAATCCAGCACGCTTTGTAGAGATTGATGGGTTCCCAACGGCATTGCGCACCATACTCGTGCAACAGCCGATATTGAATAACCTCAAATTGAAGTTGCCCCACAGTTCCAATAATTTTTCGCCCGTTAAATTGATTGGTAAAAAGCTGTGCTACACCTTCGTCCATCAACTGTTCAATACCGCGTTGAAGCTGTTTCGATTTCATCGGATCAGCATTTTCAATGTATTTGAACATTTCGGGAGAGAAGCTGGGTAAACCTTTAAAATGAAGTTCTTCGCCCGATGTAAGTGTATCGCCAATTTTAAAGTTTCCATTATCGGGCAATCCCACGATATCGCCCGCAAAAGCTTCGTCCAAAATCTCCTTTTTCTGCGCCATAAATGCCGTTGGCGATGAGAATTTCAGTTGACGATTGAACCGAACATGCTTGTAATTCACGTTTCGCTCAAATTTTCCCGAACACACTTTCACAAACGCTATACACGAACGATGATTGGGATCCATATTGGCGTGAATTTTAAATATAAATCCCGAAAAAGGTTCCTCGTACGGATCAACCACCCGTTCTTCGGCTTGCACGGGCTTGGGCGATGGCGCAATTTGCACAAAGCAATCCAACAACTCTTTCACACCAAAATTGTTTAGTGCCGAACCGAAAAATACCGGAGCTAATTTTCCGGCAAGGTATTCTTCACGATTAAATTCGGGATAAACTTCCGAGATAAGTTCCACATCATCGCGTAACTTTTTCGATAACTTGTCACCGATATATTTTTCAAGCTCAGGTAATTGAATATCCAAATGCACCGATTCGGTAACCGTTTGTTTACTCGGCTGATATAAATCGAGACAATTCTCAAACAAATTATAGACACCTTTGAAGCGTTCACCCATATCAATAGGCCAACTCAACGGGCGCACGCCAATTTGAAGTTCGGCTTCCAGTTCATCCAAAATTTCGAACGGATCACGTCCTTCGCGGTCAAGTTTGTTCACGAAAATCATTACCGGAGTATGACGCATACGACAAACTTCCATAAGTTTTCGGGTTTGTGCTTCCACGCCTTTTGCCACGTCCACCACCACAATAACGCTATCTACAGCCGTAAGCGTGCGATACGTGTCTTCAGCAAAATCCTGGTGACCGGGCGTATCAAGAATATTGATTTTGTGATCGTCGTACTCAAAACCCATTACCGATGTGGCAACCGATATTCCACGCTGTTTTTCGATTTCCATCCAATCGGAAGTAGCGGTTTTCTTAATTTTATTCGATTTTACGGCTCCAGCCACATGAATGGCACCGCCGAAGAGCAGCAGCTTTTCCGTTAATGTGGTTTTTCCCGCGTCGGGGTGGCTAATGATGGCGAACGTGCGCCGGCGTTGTATTTCTTGTTGTAATGTCATATGTTTTGTTACACGGAGATGCTTTTTGTTACACAGAGGCACACAGAGAAAGCACAGAGTTTTTGTAATTTGTAATTATTAATTGCTAATTGCTAATTGTTTAATGCACCTTTCTATCCCATTTTCCCACTGCGGAATAAAAACACTGAATGTTGATTGGATTTTCGATTTATCCAACACGCTGTACATCGGCCGTACGGCAGCAGTTTTGTATTCATTGGTTGGAATAGGATTTAATCGACAGCCGTTTATGCCAGCCAGTTCTTTTATTTTTTCCGCAAAGCGGAACCAAGTTGTTTCGCCCAGATTGGAGAAATGATAAATACCCGATTTCCATTCGTCAGATTCGAGAATAACGAGTATCATTTCCGCAAGATCGGCAGCGTAAGTGGGCGTTCCGTGCTGGTCGGCAACGATGTTAAGTTTATCGCGTTCGTTCATCAAACGGAGCATCGTTTTCACGAAATTATTTCCAAATTCGGAGTACAGCCACGATGTGCGAATAATAATCCAATCGTTGGCAAATTTTTTTATCGCTTCCTCACCTTTCAGTTTCGACTTTCCGTAAACCGAAAGCGGATTGGTTGCAGCATCTTCTTTATAAGGGACGTTTGTCGCGCCATCGAACACGTAATCGGTAGAGATATGAATAATTTTCGCACCTGATTTTGCCAAATTTTCGGCTCCGATATAATTTACTCGATATGCTGCTTCCTCATCGGTTTCAGCCTTATCCACCGCTGTATAGGCAGCACAATTGATGATATACTCTATGGAGTTTTCTCTCACAAAACAAAGTACTTGTTGTGTGTCGGTAATATCCAGTAAATCAAAATCGGTAAAGAAAAATCGAAACGGCGCACCTGTTTTTTCCGATAACTGCTGCAATTCTTTGCCCAACTGCCCGTTTGCTCCGGTAACTAACACGTTTTTTTGAACCAATCCGTAATAGAACGTTTCTTTTTTAGTAACGGTTTCCGTTCCGCCAAGATGCTTGTTTGAGCCGGTATAAATTGCCATTGTTCAGTTTCGAGTTTACAGTTTGTAGTTTGCAGCTACCATGTCTTACAACTAATAAGTGCAAACTGGCAACTTTTTACTAATTTTGCACAAAAGTACTACGAAAATGGCAAACTTCCATATAATTGAAACCGGTTATTTCTTTGCGGATGGCGGAGCTATGTTTGGTCCCATTCCCAAAAAGTACTGGCAGAAACGATATCCATGTAACGATAACAATATGTGCTTGATGGCGATGCGATGCCTTTTTATTGAGACTGATGATAGAAAAATACTGATAGATTGCGGTGCAGGCGATAAGCAATTGGCTAAACTGAAATATTATCAGCCATACGATTTAAAGAATTTGGTAAAGGAGATTGAAAATATTGGTTACAAAGCTGATGAAGTTACCGATGTGGTACTCACACACCTGCATTTTGACCATTGCGGTGGCGGAACGGTTTTCGATAAAAATAAAAACGTTGTCCCTGCTTTTTCGAAAGCTACTTATTGGCTAAGCCGTGCACAATGGGAGAATTACAAAAATCCGATGATGTACGAAGCAAGTTCGTTTTTCCCCGAAAATATCGAGCCCGTTTACGAATCCGGACAACTGCGATTAATTGATTCCGACACATCGCTTTGCGAAAATGTTAATCTGAAACTTTACAGTGGACACACGCCCAGACAAATAGCTGTTTTCTTGGATAACAACGGCGAAAAAATTGTTTTTCCGGCTGATATTGTGCCCACATCAGCTCATTTGCCATACGGCTGGCTATCGGCTTACGACAACAACGCCGCGCTGGCCATGGAAGAAAAAAAACGCTTTTTTGATGAATTGAAAACCGAAAATACTACGCTTATCTTCTTTCACGATGCTTATACGAAGATAGTGAAGCTGTGAGATAAAATTCTTAAAACCGTCTGATCGAACGTGCTCGGCTGTTGACAAATCACTGGTCTGACGGATAAGATATATCTAACAACCTAAAAGCAACAAAAAGAAATACAGACAAAGTAAATGGATAAAACAGGTTGTGTATAAGAGTTTATTTGTTATTTTTGTGAGAGAATTGAAATATCATAAATGAAAAATATATTAATCAAACAATACAGAACAACACACTGGTAATCAGCAAACCATCTATTGCAAATTTCGCCTACATTTTCTGGGGAGCAATTGTGTTTGGCGCAATTCAGTTTTTTAAAGGGGTTATAAATTTTCAAAGTATTGAATTTGAGGAATAATTTACACATTAGCGCTTCGATTACACAACTCTCTTTTTCTCTCAAAACAGCAAAAGATAAAATGCCATACTAAAGCTAAAAATTAGAAACTGTTTTTAGTAAAGCGGATATTCCTTTCGAAGCCTGAAGGACATATTCCTCAATTGTAAGCTCTCGCTTCTTTAACCACCAATACTTTTGTATCATTTTCCCCTAAAAAACTCACTAAAAAACAACATCTGATATTTAATGGCATTTGCCCAATATTCCCAATTATGCACACCGGGACGTGAGATGAAATCGTGAGGGATATTTCGATAAAGGAGCTCTTTGTGCAATTTCACATTCACATCATAAAAAAAATCACCGGTACCGCAATCAATTATTATTTTGGTAGAATTAGGAGTAAGTAAATGCAATTGATTCATCACCGTGTTTTTCTCCCAGTTATCGGGATATTCGCGTTGTGAGCCCAATCGCTTGGCTAAATCCCAGTTACTGGGAAAAGGACGGATATCCACTCCCCCACTCATACTTCCGCATGCGCCATATATATTCTGATGACGAAATCCCAAATACAAACCGCCGTGCCCGCCCATGCTTAATCCGGTAATGGCACGACCTTCGCGATTTTTGATAGTTTTGTAATTTTTATCAACCCAATCCACCAATTCTTTCGATACAAACGTTTCAAACTTAAATTTCGGATCAACAGGACTATCGAAATACCAGCTTCCGTAAGCTCCATCGGGACAAACGATAATCATATCATGCAAATCGACCAACTCTTTCACAACCGGCGCTTTGTTAACCCATCCACTGTAATTATCACCGTAACCATGCAATAAATATAGAACCGGAAATTCCGATTTTTGGGAATAAGAATCGGGAGTTATCACCACCGTTTTAATCTCCTTTTGCATGGAAAGACTAAAAACCTTAACCGTATCTACTATTGATGCTTGGAGCATCACCAAAAAACCAATTAAAAACAGGCTGCTGAATATAAAACGCTTTATCATACTTAGATTATTTTCCTCAAAGATAAATATTTGATCGTGTATTTTGTTCTTTTTCGAAAAGAACATCTGATTTTTATACGTTTTTAAAAATAATTTTGAACCCATTCATAAAGTAATTGTTATAAATGAGATATTAAACATTCATGAAATATGAACATACAATTTAAACTCAACAACAATAAAGGTAGTTTTTTTATTGAAAAAGAAGGCAAACAGGTTGCCGAACTCGATTTTGAAGTAAAAGACAACATTCTGAACGCTTATCACACCGGTGTTCGTCCCGAATTAGAAGGACAAGGAATTGCCGCAAAACTGTTTGATGAAATGGCAAAATACGCACGCGAAAACGATTATAAAGTTATACCGAGCTGCTCGTATATTCTGGCAAAATTTCGTCGCAATCCGGAAGGGTTTAGCGATATTTGGCACCGAACAGATAATGAGCCTACAGGCGATGCGTGCGGCGTTAAACCAAAAGGTTTCTGATAAGTCTAAAAAAAGTTTCTAACTACAAACCTATAGAAATCGTCATTAACTTATGGAATTGAATATAGAAACTATTAGTGCCATTGCACTTGGAATCGGGTTAAGTGCCAGTACCGGATTTCGGGTTTTTATCCCGCTTCTTGTGGCTGGACTTGCATCGTATTTTGGTATTTTGCCATTAGGCGAAAATTTCGCTTGGATGGGTTCTATTCCGGCACTTATCTGTTTTGGCGTAGCAGCCGTGGTAGAAGTACTGGCATATTATATTCCTTTTGTAGATAATCTGCTGGATACTATTGCCACGCCGCTTTCTGTTGGTGCAGGTACATTACTGATGACATCGGTTATTCCAATCGAAAGTGAATGGATGAAATGGATTATGGGCTTTGTAGTTGGCGGCGGCGCGGCAGCCACCATTCAAAGTGGAAGCGCACTCACTCGACTAATGTCAAGTAAATTTACCGCAGGTGCCGGCAATCCGGTGGTTTCTACAACCGAAGGCGTGGCAGCAACAGGTTTTTCCATCATGTCGCTAATTATGCCCATAGTGGTAGCGATATTGGTGGTGATTTTTATTATAGTAATTTTACGATTGGTTTACCGAAAACTGTTGAAAAAGAGAAAAGAAGAAGCTAATAATTCCAAAATAGTGGAGTAAGTTATAGCTAAAAAGCTCAAAGATTATTACGATATGGAGTTTACTCACAACTTGACGGGTAAACTCCTTTTTGTTTATCCACAATGCTTCAAACTTGATGCTTCTTTGTTTACTCATTCACCCGCAATTTACTAAATAATTATAGTTAAAACCCATATTCACATCAATTTTGCATTTTCAGCTCTAAAAAGCGAAGTTATTAGAGCATATTACAAGATAAATTGATATTTTTGTGAATGAAAAAACATTTGTAACTAAATAATCACAAATCATTTATCTTATGGAAACAACAGACTCTTCAAATCTTAATGAAACTAACACGTTAAACGAGGAAACCGTTAATCAGTTAAAAAGACAATGAAGCAAGTAGCAATCATATTGACAATTTTACTTTTTCTGACTAGTTGCGACTTCAAGACTGCTCAAGACTATTTGAATGAAGCGAATAAACTTTCTGAACAGAAAAAATATAAAGAAGCTATAGAATTACTTGACAAAGCAATTCAAAAAGACCCAAAATATCTTGGTGCATATATAAATCGTGGAGCAGATAAATCAGCAATTGGCGAATATGAAGGTGCTATTCAGGACTACAAAATAGTTCTTGACCTAAACCCAAAAAATACACTTGCACTTTTTAATATAGGTAATAATTACAAACGACTTGACGACTTCAAAACAGCAGTTGAATATTATAATAAAGCTTTTGACACTAAAGGCGGACAATCAATTTATTTAGACCTAACACCAAACGATTTTATTGACTTAAGCGAATTTGACGTTCCAGGACACGAAATACATTATCAAAGGGGAATTGCTTATTACAATATTGACAGTTTACAGAGAGCTTTCAACGACTTTAATGCGGCAATACAACAAAATTATATGACAGCAGAATGCTATTTTTGGCTTGGTTTCATTTACATTTCTACAGGACAGAAAGAATTGGCTTGCGAAAACTTGAAAAAGTCAAAACAACTGGGTGACAAGGACGCAGAAGAAGAGCTGAAGAAATATTTTAACGAATGACAAGAAACACAAAGGCATAACACAGGTTTTGCGTCAGGCGAGATGACGTGCAAATTTGAAGTTTTGTTGCCCGCATACGCGGTTCGTCTCATATTGACAGAGCTATGCCCGTTAACCCGCCTGAACGCAGAGTTCTAAGCCATTACCAGCAAACATAAAAACTACAGTGCGGAGATTATCAACCATAATCCATGCAAATTTTGCGAAGAAAGTTTCATGTACGAAGAATAAGAAGTATATTTGTTGCATAATATACGGAGAATGAAAATCTATATACACGAAAAAGAAAACTGGAGTGACTTCACTTGGGATAATAAGAAAGTGATGATAAAACTTGGTGAAGCTAGAAATCAGCAAGGAAGACTTCTGGGTAAAATGGAGTCGCTTGGTTTTGACTTACAAAATGAAGCAGTATTGAACACGCTTACTTTAGATATTATTAAGTCATCAGAAATTGAGGGTGAGTTCTTGGATATCGAACAAGTGCGTTCTTCCATTGCACGTCGGCTAGGAATTGACATTGCAGGAGTAGTAGAATCTGAACGCTACGTTGACGGAATAGTCGAGATGATGCTTGACGCAACTCAAAAATATAATTTGCCACTAACTAAAAACAGACTATTTGGCTGGCATGCAGCGCTGTTCCCATCAGGTTGGAGCAATCTTTATAAAATTACTGTTGCAGACTGGCGAAAAGATACGACTGGGCCTATGCAAGTTGTGTCAGGAGCTATGGGGAAAGAAAAGATTCACTATCAAGCTCCAAGTTCTGACAGAATAGAGCCGGAAATGATGAAATTCTTAGATTGGTACGAAAATGAGGATGAAATTGATTTGGTACTTAAAGCAGCAATTACTCATTTATGGTTTGTAACAATTCATCCTTTCGACGATGGAAACGGCAGAATAACAAGAGCAATTACAGATATGACATTGGCACAGTCTGACAAAAGTATCAGACGATTCTACAGTATGTCTGCACAAATTAGAACTGAAAGGAAAGAGTACTATGAAAAACTTGAAAAAACACAGAAAGGAAATCCAGACATAACAGAATGGATTTTGTGGTTTTTGCAATGTTTAATAAATGCTATTGACTCCACAAAAGAGACTTTATCGAAAATACTTCATAAAGCAGAATTCTGGAAATTACACTCCAAAACACTTCTCAACGATAGGCAACAAAAAATAATAAATAGACTACTTGATGGATTTGACGGAAAGTTGACAACATCGAAATGGGCAAAAATTAATAAGTGCTCACAAGACACTGCTCTTCGAGATATTCAAGATTTAATAAGAAAGGATATTTTACAGAAAAAAACGAGCGGTGGACGAAGTACAAATTATGAATTAAAATAAATATGGAAAATCTTTTAGATAAAAATGACGAAAGTTCAAGCCTGACAGACAAGGATTTATTTACTAAAATTTGGACATCGCCAAGGCAAGTTTTCAAATACATCAACGACAACCACTACGATAAGTATGTCATATTACTGTTAGTTTTATCAGGAATTTCAAGAGCTTTTAGCAGAGCTTCAATGAAAAATATGGGAGACGAAATGTCTATTTGGGCGATTCTTGGTTTTTCCATTTTTCTTGGCGGACTATTAGGTTGGATTTCATATTACATATATGCCGCACTTATCAGTTGGACAGGAAAATGGTTAAAAGGGCAAGGAGATACATCTTCAATTTTAAGAATAGTTTCCTATGCAATGATACCTTCAATTATTACTCTCATTTTTCTTATTCCACAGATTGGAATTTATGGGGTAGAAATATTTAAAAAAGATGGAGATATAACAAGTGCAGGATTACTTTCCAATATTTTTGTTTATGGTTCTATGATTTTAGAATTTATTTTGGGGATATGGACAATAGTGTTTTGTGTGGTTGGCATTTCAGAAGTTCAAAAATTATCAATTGGAAAGTCAATTTTAAATTTGTTGCTTCCAGGCATTGTAATTGTAGTTCCCATTTTGATACTTGTATTATTATTTAAGACATTATAGATAAACAGAAAAACACTTACTGCCAGCACGGGGTTTGTGTCAAACAGACTGAAGTGAATTTTTTGATGATAAGCAGTGACGGCATCGACAACGTAACGGTTTGTGTCAGGCAGGGTGACGTGCAACTTGGAGCTTTACTCAATGCAAAGCCTCGAACCGTTGTGTTCAATTGTAAATGACCAAAAACACTTTAAATATGAGCATAAAAAGACAGGACAGCGAACCACCTTTGGCAATATCAGAATGGGGATGGCGTTATCATCATTTAGGAATACCTACAGATAAGCCGATTAATGGTGAAAGATATTTGCCTCAGTTTAAATTTCACGTTTCCGGATTTGACACAAGTCCATATGGTATAGAATGGATGAGATTCGATAAGGATAGTCCTATCAACGATTTGATAAAAAATGTACCACACATAGCCTTTGAAGTTGACGATCTAGATTTTGAACTATTAAGGCAAGAATTTAATGTTATCACTCCTCCGAATTCTCCAGGTGAAGGCACAAGAGTTGCTATGATTGAACATAACGGAGCCCCGATTGAATTAATTGAATTTGAAAAAGGCCAAAAATAACAACTGAATACAACTTGGCATTGCTCAAAAAAATAGTGCGGAAAATACTTCCCGCACCATATATCGTACTTTGTATTCCGAACCTCGTACCTGGTTTACAACAACGATTCCGGATCCAAATTATCGTGTTCAATATCTAAGAAATACTTGTACGTGCCAACTTTCAGTTCAGCGCACGCATCGTAATCGCACACGATAATACCCTTTTCGTGCATTTGCAATGCGCTAATCGTCCACATTTGGTTAATAGGCCCTTCCACGGCATGATATAGCGCACGCGCTTTGTGGTGACCGTTTACCAGAATCAACACTTCTTTCGCGTCAAGAACCGTTCCTACTCCCACCGTAAGGGCTGTCTTGGGAACTTTGTTCACATCATTATCGAAAAAGCGCGAGTTGGCAATAACCGTATCGGTTGTAAGCGTTTTAATTCGCGTGCGCGACGAAAGCGACGAACCCGGCTCATTAAAAGCGATATGCCCATCAGGACCAATTCCGCCAAGAAATAAATCGATGCCTCCGGCATTTTTTATAGCATCTTCATACGCCTGACATTCGGCTTCAGGATTTTCGGCCATTCCATTCAGGATATGCACGTTTTCCTTTTTAATATCGATTTTATTGAAGAAATTATCCCACATAAACGTGTGGTAACTCTGCGGATGTTCTTTAGGCAAACCAATATATTCGTCCATATTAAAAGTTACCACATTTTCAAACGACACCACACCTGTTTCATATAAATTAATCAACGCCTTGTATGTCAAAAGCGGAGAAGAACCGGTAGGCAAGCCCAATACGAAAGGTTTTTCGGGAGTTGGATTTGCCTTATTAATTTTTGCAGCGATATAATTCGCAGCCCACTGAGCCATTTGATTGGCATCAGGTTGAATAATCAGTCTCATATATTTTTAAAAAATTAAATTATTAATGACAAGATGTATCGGCTCGTACAGACATCACCTCAACTTCCGAATTTAGTTTTTCGGCCATGGCTTGTGCCAACCGGCGAGCTTGTTCCATATAATCGTTATTGAGCGATTGTTTCATCTCAACCGGCTCATTAATGATCTCAAACTCCATTTTATCCGAAAACTCTTTGAGTTGTTTCACAGCAGCTCCGGCCCAAGTGAATCCTCCAAAATATCCGAAGAAACGATTTTTCAAGTTTCGGTTTTGCAGCGCGTGCACAAGGTTTTCTACACCGGGATAAAGCTTGTTATTATAAGTAGGCGAACCTATGATAAGCCCTTTGTATTTAAATATATCGCGAATAATTTCAGAATTATGGCTTTTGGAAACGTTATGCATCACAATGTTTCGAATACCGCATTGAGCCGCTTCGGCCGCAATAACTTCGGCCAATTGCTCCACATTTCCGTACATGCTGCCGTAAGCGATAACCAATCCTTTGTCGGCTTCATATTTACTGAGTTTATCGTACAGCGATACTACTTTGCCAATGTTATCAGTTTCCGTCCATATCGGGCCGTGCGTAGAACAAATAGTTTCAATTCCCACTCCGGCAAGTTTTTTAAGTGCGGCTTGAACAGGTGAACCGAATTTGCCGACAATGTTTGAATAATATCGTACCATTTCATCCCAATATTTATCGGGACAAAGTTGTGAGTCGAGAATACCTCCATCTAATGTACCAAAAGTACCAAAAGCATCTGCCGAAAATAATGTTTTAGATTCTTTCACGTAAGTCATCATTGTTTCGGGCCAATGCACCATGGGAGTAAGATAAAATTGCAGGGTATTTTTACCCAAGCAAAGCTCTTCTTTGTCCTCAATCACCATTACATTGTCCGTTATTCCGTAATATCCTTTCAGCATATCCGCAGTGCGGGCATTTCCAACAATTTTCATGCCGGGATATCGGGTTTTAAGCAATTCAATCGAACCGGAATGATCGGGTTCCATATGGTTTACAATAAGATAATCAATTGGTTTGTCTCCTAAAACAGAGCGGATTTTATTGAAAAAAACATCCGAATAACAAATATCAACTGTATCGATTAGTGCTGTTTTCTCATCATGAATAATGTATGAGTTGTAAGATACTCCTTTTGGCAGAGGCCAAAGGTTTTCGAAAAGATGTTTTATACGATCGTTTACTCCGACGTAAAATAAGTTTTCTTTAATTTCAAATGGTTTGTACATTATAGTTTTAACATTTAAAGTTTGATGTTCAAAGTCTATTGTCTTTACTCTTAACCCCTTTCTTTAGATTTATATTTTCTAATTCATTTCACGGGCTAAATACTTTTTATCCTTGACTTCCAAATTAGCCATATTCCCCAGACAATAAAGGGAATACTTAATAGTTGCCCCATTATCAAACCATAGCTGTCACGCATGGAAATTTCAAATGGTTCTTGCACATTTTTAAAATATTCTATGAAAAACCGTGCCGAAAAAATACCAATCATCGCAACGCCAATAATTAAACCTTGACGCTCACGAGCATTAGTTTTCCAATACATCCACATAGTTACCGCAAAAACAATAAAATAGCAAGTTGCTTCATAAATCTGTGTTGGATGAGACGGTAATGAATAAACGGCAGAAGCGCCCTTTTCCCACTGAGGTAGATTTTCAATAAATCGAAAGCCCCAAGGTTTATCGGTGGCGTGTCCGTATATTTCGTGATTAGCTAAATTTCCCAATCGAATCATGCCGGCAGTAAATCCGGCAGGGACAACCACACGGTCAAACGTCCATAACATGCTTTTTTTAGTTATCCTTCTCGAATAAAGCCAAACGGCAATAATAATGCCAATAACACCGCCATGACTGGCTAAACCACGGTATCCGCTAAAAACATAACGTCCGTATTCATTTTTAGAGATCGGCAAAATCATTTCCAACGGATGGGAAAGATAATATTCAGGATCATAAAACAGACAATGCCCTAAGCGCGCACCTACAATAATCCCTATAAGCATATATATGGTTAATGAATCGAACCATTTTTCGGGAAGCTTTTCACTTTTATAAATGCGCTGAACAATAAGGTAGGCAACCACAATACCGGTTACCCACAATAATCCGTACCATCGAATTTCACGACCTAAAATTGTAAACAACTCAGGATCAAAGCTCCAATCGACAGATAACAATATCATAAAAAAATTACTTTTATTTCAATTACGATTTCGATTTCACGTTCTGACTATAATCTACACTCGTTTTTTCTATAACAGCAGGTTCCGGTTTTCTTCTCATTGCTCTCCAAATCAACCAAATACCCCAAACAATAAACGGTACGCTAAGCCATTGTCCGATATTCAATCCGGTGCTGGCTATCAGTGAGTGTTCCGATTCTACTTGAACGTTTTTAACAAATTCGATAAGTAATCTGGCAATGAAAATCAACGCGATACCTACACCCAAAATCAATCCATGACGACTTTTGGCATTCGTTTTCCAATATATGTGCATGGTAATGGCAAAAACCAAAAAATATATAAGTGCTTCGTATATTTGTGTGGGATGAGATGGTTTGGTGTAAATAGGTTCTGCTCCGCGCATCCATAATCCGAGGTTATCAATAAAACGAAATCCCCAAGGTAAATCGGTAGGAGCGCCGTAAATTTCGTGGTTCATCAGGTTTCCAAGGCGGATCATAGCGGCCGTAAATCCCGTGGGCACCATTACTCTGTCGAAAGTCCACAACATACTTTTTTTAGTAACTTTTTTCGAGTAAAGCCAAACGGCGATAATAATACCGATAACTCCTCCGTGGCTTGCCAATCCACCTTCCCATATTTTCAACATTTCTATCGGATTTGCAAGATAATATGCCGGTTCGTAGAACAAACAATGCCCTAAGCGCGCACCCAGAATAATACCCAGCATCATGTAAACAAAAAGCGAATCGAACCATTTTTCGGGAAGTTTCTCATGCTTGTAGATACGCTGTACGATGTACACCGCCACAATTAGCCCAATAACCCAAAGTAACCCGTACCAACGGATTTCGCGACCTAAAACAGTAAAAACAGTGGGATCTACATTCCAAGTTACGGATAATAATGTATTCATTTGTATCGAATTTGGGGCAAAGATAATAAAAAAAGTTGTGAGGTATGAGTTTTGAGTTTTGAGTTATAAACTTTGAACTTTAAACTATTTTTTTTATCCATTTTTCTCTGTCGCCCGGAAGAAGATCAACAACGGGTATTTCTATCAATGTGTAAGCGCCCGATTTCTGTTTCATTGCTGCTCTTGCGCATCCAACCATTACTTGTGCCGTCAGCGCAGGATTATTAATGCGCATTTCGAATTTAAAAAGTTGGTTTTGTGTACTTCCCGAAACACCTTTACGCTCCATCAGTACGCCATGCCCCATATCTTTCAAGGCTTCCACACTTTCCACCTGAAAAACATATGTTTCATCGTGAGCAAAATAATCATCGGTTTTTATGGCATTTGCAACTTCAACGAAGTTGTAACCATCTTTTAGCTCTATATAAACCATCCGGCGATGCACACCCGTTCCGCTGGGAATAGTCATCGAAAGTGCAGCTTTTACACCATCAATTGCTTTCACGGCAACGGTATGTCCCATACTCATTCCCGGACCAAAATTGGTATATGTTATTCCTTTTGGAGCCATGGCTTCCATCAATGTGCGAATAATAGAATCGCTTCCCGGATCCCATCCCGCAGAAATAATGGAGACAGCGTTGTGTTGTTTAGCAGCTTCGTTCAACGACCTGCGTAAATCCACAATTCCACCATGAATATCGTAGCTATCCACCGTATTAATTCCCAATGCCAGGCATTCTTTAGCAAGCTTTTCCACGCTTCGCGTAGGAGTACAAAGCAGCGCAACATCCACGTTTTTTAGTTGCGATATTGAGTTTACTACTTCATATTCTTTCAGTTCGCCTGGTACGTTTGTAGCATCGCGACGTACAATTCCAGCGATTTCTAAATCCGAAGCATCAGCCAACGATTCAATTACGTACTTCCCAATATTACCATAACCAATAACGGCAACTCTATTCTTTTTCATTTCTTACTTATTTTTTCAATTACAAAAGTAATAAAAAATCAAGAATGGAGAATGTGTTTAGCTGTGAGTCCACTTTGAAATTTATTTTTTATGACAAAGGTGTCAAAATTCAAACACAAACGCGAAAACGAAGGCAAAGCCATACTAATTACTAATTACCCTTCGCCCTATCGCCCGGTCTCCTCGTCGTCCAGATCATCTTCCTCATTCCAAAAAGTCTCAGGTTTCTGCGGACCCTGATTTCTAAATATCAATGCAACTATAAATCCGGCAATCGCTCCCGATAAATGACCTTCCCACGAAAGATTTACATCAATATATTCGGTTATCGGAAAAATGCTCCACACGGTGCTTCCATACACAAAAGCCACTACCATTGAAACAGCAACAAGCGGTATATATCTTCTGAACAAACCACTAAAAAACAGGAAAAAAACCAAAGCAAAAATTAATCCGCTCGCGCCCACATGATAAGAGTTTCTACCAATCAACCATGTTATAAGTCCACTCAGCAGCCAAAGGTACGCGAGCGATTTTAAAGCTATCTGATTATAAAAATAGAACAACAACGAGAACAAAACCAACAGAGGAACAGTATTAGATACAAGATGCGAAAACGATCCGTGAACAAAAGGCGAGAAAGCAATACCAAACAAACCGTTTAACTGACGAGGATAAATACCCAAAACTGAAAAGTTGAACTGAGAAATATGAGTATAATCAATTAAAAACATCACCCAAACCAGCACACACATCACCAGCGCGGGAATTGTAGCCAACCATATTCTTTTTTTCTGCAGCCGTTCGGTTTTTATCATCTCATCCATATAATACAAAACTAACTAAAAAGAACCATTTCACGTCAAAATCCAATCAAAATTTTAGAAACAAAAAGAGTTTATTATTTGTTAGATTAGCAGTAATTAACTATCTTTCGAACATCAAATCAAAAACGGTATATTCTAATTCCTAGTAAAATATGAGCTATCTAAAATTCGATAAGGACCTGCTGATTAACCTGGAATACTCTCTGTATCGCAACGTGCTGAGAACTAACAGAAAAGGAGCTTATCAAAACACATCAATTTCGGGTTGCAATACATCGAAGTATCAAGGGCTTCTGGTAATGCCCGTGCCATTTTTGGACGATGACAATCACCTTATTCTCTCTTCAATTGATGAAACTGTCATCCAACACGGAGCGGAATTTAATTTAGGAATTCACAAATACAACGACGACAACTACAGCCCAAAAGGACACAAATACATCCGCGAATTCAACAGCGACAGTGTTCCTAAAACCATTTATCGCGTGGGCGGCGTTATTCTTTCCAAGGAAATTATGTTTTCGTCGAAAGAAAACCGGCTCATGATTCGGTACAAGTTGCTGGATGCTCATTCTCCGACCACCATTCGGTTCAAGCCTTATATGGCTTTCCGAAACATTTCGCAGCTGACCAAGGAAAACGATCAGGTAGATCGTTCGTATCGCGAAATAGAAAACGGTATTAGCACAAGCATGTACTACGGTTATCCCGAGTTTTTTATGCAGTTCAATAAGAAGGTTGATTTTATGTATCAACCCTATTGGAGCCAAGGTGTAGAGTATATTCAAGATATGCAAAACGGCGATACTTTCAAAGAAGATCTCTATGTTCCCGGACATTTTGAGCTACCCATTGCAAAGGGCGAAGAAATTATCTTTTCGGCAGGAGATATTTTAGTAGATACAACCACTCTTGCTGATGAATTCAGCTTCGAAATTCAAAAACGAACGCCAAGATCCAGCTTTTATAATTGTTTGAAAAACTCAAGCCATCAGTTTTATTACATTCCAAAAACGGATGAAACATATCTGCTGGCAGGCTATCCTTGGTTTAAGGTTCGTGCGCGCGACCAATTTATATCGTTACCGGGCTGTACTCTATCGGTTGGCAGACCCGAAGATTTTCTAAAAATCATGGATTCAGCCATACCTCACATTCAAGATTTTATGAATGATAAACCGGGTAAAAATATCATAAAACAAATAGAAGATCCCGATGTCTTGCTGTGGGTAACGTGGTCGTTACAACAATATTGGAAAGAAAACAAACAAGTTTTTAAAACAAAATATGTAGATTTTCTCCTTTCGGTTATCGATTTTATTTTGTCTAACAAACATCCCAATTTAGCTGCTGACCAAGAGAACGGATTGGTTTCAACATACGGGCACGATGTTGCCGTAAGCTGGATGAACGCGATGCAAAATGGCAAACCCGTTACTCCCCGCTCGGGCTATCTGGTTGAATTCAACGCGCTGTGGCACAATGCGCTGAAGTTTGCCGAAGAAGTTGCCGCCTCCGTAAATAAGGAAGAACTGGCCGCTCTTCTTGAAGAGAAAGCATTGAAAGTACAACAATCGTTCGTTGAAACATTCCTAAACGATGCCGGCTACCTCTACGATTTCGTGGATGGGACGTATGCCGATAGAAATGTCCGCCCCAATATGATTTTCGCTGTTTCGGTAGATTATTCGCCATTAGACCGACGACAGAAAAAGTCGGTTATCGATTTTGTTACCAAAGAGTTGCTTACTCCCGTGGGAATTCGTTCTTTAAGCCCGAAAGGATATAACTACCGCCCGCGATACACGGGAACAACCGAGGAAAAAGAATACGCTTATTTCAACGGATGTGCTTTTCCGTGGCTCATTGGCGCATATATCGAAGCCTACTTGAAAGTATTTAGTATGAGCGGACTTTCTTTGGCAGATCGAATAATGATTGAGTTGGAAGATCAAATGCAAAACGATTGCATCGGCACTTTGTCCGAATTTTACGATTCCAATCCGCCTTTTTATGCTCATGGGGGTTATTCTTTTGCTATGAGCGTAGCAGAGACATTGCGTGCAAAGAAACTGATTAAATCATTCGGATAAATAACAGCCTTAGCAATTAGCTATTAGCATTTAGCAGGAAAGGGAAACCAATTAAAAGCTATGTAGATGAAACATTTAAGTTATATATGGTCTATCAAATCAGTTCAACAGAAAAGCCAACAGCTAAGGGCCAATAGCAAAAAGCAAATAAAACTACTTAAAACACTATAATATGAAAGCACTGATGTTAGGGTGGGAATTTCCACCCCACATATTAGGTGGGCTTGGAACCGCAAGTTACGGATTAACCAAAGGTATGGCAAAACAGAAAGATATGGAAATTCTGTTTGTCATTCCTAAACCTTGGGGCGACGAAGACCAAAGTTTCCTAAAAATAATCGGTTGCAACAATACTCCCATTGTGTGGCGCGATGTCAGTTGGGAAACGGCTAAGGCAAGATTGGAAAAATACATGAATCCCGAAGAATACTTCTGGATGCGTGACAATATTTATGCCGACTTCAACTATATGAACACCAATGACCTGGGCTGCTTGGAGTTTTCGGGGCGATATCCGAACAATATTCTGGAAGAAACCAACAACTACTCCATCGTTACCGGCGTTATTGCCCGCACGTATGATTACGACATCATCCACGCTCACGACTGGCTCACCTACTCTTCCGGTTTGCACGCCAAAAGCGTAAGCGGAAAACCATTGGTTATTCATGTGCACGCCACCGAATTTGATCGCAGCCGCGGAAAACCAAATCCAACGGTTTACGGGATTGAAAAAAACGGAATGGATCATTGCGATCATATTATTTGTGTGAGCAACCTAACCCGCAAAACCGTAATTGAAAATTATCATCAACCGGAATGGAAAGTTTCCACCGTTCACAACGCTGTGGAACCGTTAAGTCCTGAGATTGAAGCTATAGAACGCATATCGGGTGTGAAAGAAAAGGTAATTACTTTTCTGGGACGTATTACGATGCAAAAAGGTCCCGAATTTTTTGTTGACGCGGCCACACAAGTATTGAAAAGAACCAAGCATATCCGATTCGTGATGGCCGGCAGCGGCGATATGATGAACCAGATGATACGCCTTGTTGCCGATCGAGGTATTGCCGACAAATTTCATTTCACGGGATTCCTTCGCGGAGAACAGGTTTATGAGATGCTGAAATCAAGCGATGTGTATGTAATGCCTTCGGTTTCGGAACCGTTCGGTATTTCGCCGCTCGAAGCTATGCAGTGCAACGTGCCGAGTATAATTTCGTATCAATCGGGTTGTGCCGAAATCTTGGATAACGTCATCAAAACCGATTATTGGGACGTTGATGCCATGGCAGACGCCATGTATTCGATTTGCACCTATCCCGGAATGGCGGAATTTCTAAAAGAAGAAGGAAAAACGGAAGTTGACAACATTCTTTGGGAAGATGCCGGTAAGAAAGTTCGGGCGATTTATGATAGCCTGGTTAAATAGCGAAGGGCGAAGGGCGAAAGGCAGAGAGCAAGGAGCATAGAGCGAAGAGTAAAGAACAAAGAATAAACCCAACGCTCAACGCCCAATGCTCAACACTCAATGCTCAAATAATAATTTAAGCGTCATAATGAATAATATTTCGAAACATAACCCCACCCCGCTACGCGGTACTCCCCTTACCTTAAGGGAAGAGTTGCAGGCTACAAATATCCCAAATGGATAAATACACGACCTGCGCAACTGTCCCCTTTGGCAAAGGGGACGAAGGCGGAGCCCGGAGGGGTTATAAAGTAAAATACAACAACTGTATAAAAAACTAAACAAACACCATATGAAAACAATTTGCTTTTATTTTCAAATTCATCAGCCGTATCGGTTAAAAAGGTATCGTTTTTTCAATATCGGCAGAGACCACTATTACTACGATGATTATTCAAACGAAGATATTATGCAGCAGATTGCTGCGCGGTCGTTCATTCCTGCAAACCGGATGCTACTCGATTTAATCAACACCTACAAAGGGAAATTCAAATTTGCCATTTCGGTATCGGGTGTAGCGCTCGACCAAATGGAAGTTTATGCTCCCGAAGTTATCGACGGGCTCAAAGAACTGAGCCGTACCGGCGCTGTTGAATTTCTGGCCGAAACGTACGCACATTCACTGTCGAGCCTCACCGACCCCGTTGAATTTCAAAGCCAGGTGCAACAACAAACGCAAAAGATCAAGTTGCTTTTCGACCAGGAACCCAAGGTGTTGCGAAATACCGAAATGATCTATTCCGATGAGATAGCCGAAATAGCCTACAACATGGGCTACACTAAGATGATCTCGGAAGGAGCCAAGCACGTACTCTCGTGGCGAAGCCCCAACTACGTGTATAAATCCATAAACCAGCCCAACATGAAACTGTTGCTACGCAACTCACAGTTTAGCGACGATATTTCGCTGCGATTCTCAGATTACACGTGGAAAGAGTATCCGCTGACAGCCGAAAAATACATATCGTGGATTGCAGCCACTTCACCCGAAGAAGAGGTCTTCAATATTTTCATGAATTACGAAACATTCGGCAATCTGCAACCATCGCACTCCGGAATATTCGAATTTATGAAAGCACTTCCTAAATTTGCTTTCGACAAAGGCATTGAGTTTTCCACACCCAGCCAAATTATGGATACGCATAAGCCTGTTGGTACGGTATCGGTTCCGATGCCCATTTCATGGTCAGACGAAGAGCGAGATCTAAGCCGATGGTTGGGCAACAAGCTTCAAAAAAGCGCTTTCGATACACTGTACGAAATAAGCGAAAGAGTGCGCTTAACCAACGACCGTCGATTGAAAAAAGATTGGCAATACTTGCAATCGAGCGATCATTTCTATTACATGTCAACCAAGCACTTTTTCGATGGGTCCACACACAGCAAGTTCAGCCCATACCAATCGCCATACGATGCTTTCAACAATTATATGAACGTGTTGAGCGATTTTATCGACCGGGTAAAAGCCCAATTCCCCGATTCGGTGGATAACGAAGAATTAAACTCTCTGCTCACCACCATCCACAATCAGGAACAAGAGATTAAAAAACTTCAATTGGAATTGAAAAAGGTAGTGACCGAAAATGAAGAGAAGTTAGTGGAGAAATCGGCTAAGTAAAATTTTAAAAATAACGCATTACTCTTTTTTCATCATCGGGAGAATGCGCTTTGCGGTTTAGAACCGCATAGCGCGTATGGGAAATTAAAACAAGATGCACAATTTATTTTTTAAATTTCACTCTTAATAGTCTAAAACAATATAAACCATTAAGAGGTTAAGAATAAAAAAGATAAGGCTTAGTTTTCTTCATTTCTTAATGGTTTCATAAAGAGAATGAAGAAATAAATCGTGTCGATTTATTTATGAATACTATAAACTAATTTGTGTTTGGCACTTAAATCGAATATTTCTTTCAATTTAATATATACCTTTGCACCGTTTTAATAAAATTACAGCATGGTTTATGCAATGATTATCATTTTCATCGTAGGTTATATTTTTATCGCGATGGAACATACCGTAAAAGTTAATAAAGCAAGTGTTGCCTTACTTATCGGTACTCTTCTATGGGTTATTTACATCTATTTGGCACCAAATACCGTTCTCAACGTATCTCCCGATGTGTTTAACCACTACCTCACTTCACATCCCGAACTTCAACACCACACTTTCGGGGTTCAGGTGCGTCACTTTGTTATCGATCATCAAATTTTGGAAAGTATCGGCGATATTGCCGAAATGTTATTCTTTCTGTTAGCCGCGATGACTATTGTAGAGCTTATTGACGTTCACGGCGGATTTACCTACATCACCGAAAAAATTACCACACGAAAAAAACGTCAACTGCTTTGGCTTATCAGCTTTATCACGTTTTTCATGTCTGCCGTGCTCGATAACTTAACCACCACCATTGTTATGATTATGCTCACCCGACGCATTGTTTCCGAACCACGTGAACGATGGCTTTTCGGCAGTCTTATTGTTATTGCGGCAAACAGCGGCGGAGCGTGGTCTCCCATTGGCGACGTTACCACCATTATGTTGTGGGTTAAGGGAAATATCTCCGCTAACATCATACCGCAACTATTCTTTCCAAGCCTTGTGTCCATGGTAGCACCTGTTTTTATAGCTCAGTTTTTATTGAAAGGCAACATCAAAGAAGCAGAAAGTGTGCAAACGGAAGAAAGAGAAAACTCCGAATTGCTACTTCATATGCGAAAGAAAGATCGATTGGGAATTTTGATTTTCGGAGTCTCCATACTGGTTTTATCACCCGTCTTCAAAGCGATTACTCACTTGCCGCCTTTTATTGGGCTGTTGCTGGGTGTGAGCCTGTTATGGATTTATACCGAAATTCTTTACAACCGAAAAGATCAGTTAAACGAAAGCCTAAAACTTCGTGTTTCGAAAGTATTGGGACGAATAGATTTCTCTACGTTGATGTTTTTCTTAGGGATCTTGCTGGCTGTGGATGCATTACAAAGTGCCGGACTTTTACAGCAAGCTTCAGTATATATGGCGAAACATCTTCCCAACGTGTATGCACAGGGATATACCATTGGGTTATTATCGGCTATTGTAGATAATGTGCCTTTGGTTGCCGCAGCTATCGGTATGTATCCCGTCTTAGATCCAAGCATTGCAAGCACGATGTCCGATCCGGTGTTTATGCAAAATTTTGTGGAAGACGGCGTGTTTTGGCACTTTATCGCTTATTGCGCCGGAGTTGGCGGAAGCATCCTGATTATCGGTTCTGCTGCCGGTGTGGTTTTTATGGGACTCGAAAAAGTATCGTTTGGCTGGTACCTGAAACGTATTTCACTTATCGCACTTATCGGATATACTTTAGGAGCAGGAACGTATATTTTGCAGCAGATGATTTTTTGAAAAGTAGAGACGGTGTGCACACCAAAATGGTGTTAGGACACAGGGAACACGGAGAAACACAGAGGGGCACAGAGAAAATTCATACGCGCCCTGCGGTTTGAGACCGCAGGGCGCATAGTTGAAAGGATAGTTTTATGGGTGCGGTTCGTGTTGTAGAGACGTCATATCCGTCAAAGGTCGGACACAGTGGCGTCTCTACGGTACAACACCTCCTCCCAACCTCCTCCAAAGGAGGAGGAGCGTACTACCGATTATATATTGAGATTACGTTAA
>JAUNUM010000119.1 GCA_030538215.1 Bacteroidia bacterium | reverse complement strand
CAAAAGCAATTCCAAGAATGGATAAGTGATTAAATTTCACATCGTTAATTTTGGATTTTACTTCTTCCACCCGATATTGATTGATAAAATCGAAGAAATTCAGGTTTAGTTTTTCATTAATAACCCGAGAAAGATGATGTGATGGTATTTCAAGATCACTCGCCAGTTGCGGTAAAGTAAGATCAGCGTTCAAATATGGCCTATGAGTTTCCATAAATTGTTTTAATTTATCGATATATTCATCTGCTTCCGCTTCTTTGAGCAAAATATTCGCATATTTTGTTTTTGGCTCAATAAAATATTCAACGTTCTTATCGAGATGATGTACAAATATTTCCTTTTGTCGAAGCCCAAAATATCCAATCAGAATAATAAAGAATGATAACGAAAGGGTCAGCCCATCGGTACAAAACGACCAAGAAAACAGATTAAAAACATGATGGATGGCAGTAACTATCATTAATACTGTCCAAATCAAACCGAAAGAATAAACGAGTTTTCGCAACCAATCAAGGTTAATATGTTCGGATGTTGAAAAATTATTGAAGATATTGATATCCAGCCTACTAAACAATCGAATAGACAAAATAAAGTAAACCGGACCAGACAAAACCGTGAGGATAAGGAAGGCATTGAATAAAACTGTTGTTCCATGGCTATGATCTGAATGATCTAATCGTATTCGTTCTGAAATATCGGGAAAAAAAGAGGCAATAATCAAGTATAAATTAAACAGTAGGAACGGAATAAAATGGATAATTCTTTGAGCCGAAATCCTAAATTTATCGTTGGTCAAAGCACAAATATAGAGATAAAGAAACGGTCCATGCAGCAAAAGCAATGAGACAAAACTTGCTGAAAGCAATTGATAACCAGTGAACAGCACATCGGAAAACAAAGCATACGTTCCCACGTAAATCCCCAAGTACACTAACCAAGCAATCAGAATTCTATCGTGAATTGCTTTTTTCTTTTGTAAAATAAGTACCGCAAAGAAAAATGCATTAAAAGCGGCTATCAGAAAGAAATATTCCATAAATTTATATACAAGCCTTTAGCAAAATCCAGAATTTTGACAAAGATAATTGCTTAAGAAACCATATACAAATATATGAATTTAATCCTGATCCTTCAATATCAATCGCAACGAACTATTCTTGGTAATATAATTCCACGCCCAATTAATAAAAACGATGAGCTTATTTCGCACACTAAGAATAAGCATCAGGTGAAGAAACATCCAAATTAACCAAGCAAACCGACCTTTGAATTTGGCAAAAGGGAGATCCACAACCGCTTTATTCCTACCTACGGTAGCCATTGCACCCAGATTTCGATATTCGTAAGAGCAAAGATTTCCTTTTTCTGAATCGATATTCCAAAGATTTTTAGCTAAGTTTTTACCATGTCCAATAGCAACGTTTGCTACTTGCGGATGTCCTTTCGGATATTTTTCGGTTTCCATATACGCCACATCACCAATGGCAAAAACATCGGCAAGTCCCTCTACTCGATTCATTCTGTCCACTTTAATTCTTCCTCCTCGTACAATCGATTCCTTGGGAATTCCACCAATATTGTTAGCCATAATTCCTGCCGACCAAACAACACTTTTGGAACGAATGGCTTCACCGTTATTCAATGTTATTTTGTCTCCATCGTAATTATTCACAATCACGTTGGTTTTCACAATAACACCCATCGAACGAAGATATTTTTCGGAATAGTTTTGTGCAAACTTGCTCATATTGGGCAACGTACTGGGGCCTCCTTCAAGCAAATAAACGTTTACTTTGGTAGAATCAATATTGGGATAGTCTTTTGGAAGCACTTCACGCTTCATTTCCACAAAGGCACCTGCCATTTCTACTCCCGTAGGCCCTGCTCCCACGATAACAATGTTATACAATCCCTCTTTATCATTTTCGTAGAGAAGTTTTTCAAAATTCATCAGAATAAAATTCCGAACGTTTATAGCCTGATAAGTGGATTTTAATCCCAGTGAATTATCTTCTACCTGCTGATTTCCGTAAAAATTGGTTCGAGCCCCCGTGGCAATAACCAAGTAATCATACGCGAAAGTACCGATTGAAGTATCAATGCTTTTTTCCTCTGCATTTACAGAATTTACTTTCGCCAATCGCACTCTTACATCATTTCTTTTTTGAAAAATTTTTCGGATAGGGAATGAAACCGTGGATGGTTCTATCTGCGAAGCAGCCACTTGATAAAATAGCGGTGGAAATTGGTGATGGTTTATTTTGTCGATGATGAGAATATCGAATTTATCTTTTTTAAGATGCTTCACAAACTGCAATCCTCCAAAGCCGCAACCTATGACTACGATCTTTTTCATATACAGAATACGTTTTTAAAATGAAAACATTATTAAAGTTCATCTCCAATTACTATTAGGAGAATGAAGAACTTATCAGATATTTCACTTCGCTTAATATCATGAAGTGAAACTCTTCTCAAATATCTTATACAGTTTTGAGATTTATTAACCTAAAAGGATCCGAATAGAATCGTGTGTATCTATTTTAATCTTAGAACGTTTGAAACATCATAAAGTTTTAAGATCGTAGATTTAAGATAGCCATCATCACCTGTATAAAAGCAGAAAGCGCTACGAATCACTCGCGGCGCTTCCTTAATGTTTAACATTTTAAAAATCACAGCTTCGCTGCGGTCACATCTTGGTTCAGTCTTTTAGTCCCTCACCTTCAGCAGATGCTTCCTCAACGATTTGCGTTTCTTCCTGTGTTGCAGTTTCTTCTGCCACAGGAGTTTCCGAAGTTTTCACTTCTTTTGTATCTTTTACTTCTGTAGTTTCCTCAACTTTAACTTCCTCAGCTTTCTTCACTTCTTCTTTTTTAGCAGCTTTTTTCGGTTCTTTAGCTTTAGAATCAGTTGTAGTTGTAGCAGCGGTAGTTGTTGTATCGGTAGCAGCACCAGTGGCTTTTCTACGTGAACGACGTGTTTTTGCTTTCTTAGCTCCACCATCGCCCAACATATTTTCGTTGTAGTCCACCAATTCTATGAAGCACATGGCAGCATTGTCCCCCAAGCGATAACCGGTTTTAATGATACGCGTGTAACCTCCCGGACGATCTGCCACTTTCTGTGAAACATTTTGGAACAGTTCGGTAACAGCAAATTTATTTTGCAACATACTGAAAACTATTCTTCGCGAAGCGGTAGTATCGTCTTTTGATTTAGTTATGATGGGTTCTACAAATTTCCTTAACTCCTTGGCTTTTGGCACAGTAGTGAAAATACGTTTGTGCATAATAAGCGAGGTCGCCATGTTCGACAACATAGCTCCACGGTGTGCACTTGTACGACTCAAATGATTATTTTTCTTATTGTGTCTCATTATCGTTAATCTTTATCTAATTTATATTTCGAAATATCCATACCAAACGAGAGACTCAAATTTTCAAGTAGTTCTTCCAGTTCGGTAAGTGATTTTTTTCCGAAGTTCCTGAACTTCAACAAATCGTTTTTGTTGTGCGTAACCAAGTGTCCCAAAGTTTCTACTTCAGCCGCTTTTAGGCAGTTGAGAGCGCGAACCGAGAGATTCAGGTCAGACAATTTGCGTTTCAGCAATTGACGCATGTGCAATACCTCTTCGTCGAATTCTTCGATACTTTCGGCACCAACAGTTTCTACCATCATTTTGGCTTCGTCGGAAAACAAAGCAAAATGCTGAATAAGAATCTTAGCAGCTTCTTTCAAAGCATCTTTAGGTTGGATGGAACCATCGGTAGCAACTTCGATAATCAGTTTCTCGTAGTCGGTTTTTTGTTCAATACGGTAATTTTCAATTTCGTATTTTACATTTCTGATAGGCGTATAAATTGAGTCGATAGCGATTGTTTGCACGTCTTCAGAAGGTAGCATAGCACGATTTTCCTCAGCAGGCACGTATCCACGTCCCTTGTTGATGGTCAGTTCGAGCCGTAATTCAGCTTTCTTTTCTAAATGACAGATTTCGAGTTCGGGATTAAGAACTTCAAAACCGGTCAGTAATTTGCCAATATCTCCGGCTTTAAACACATTCGTGCCCGATACATTGATACTCACTTTTTCCGTATCAAATTCCTCTACTATCCTTTTAAATCTGATTTTCTTCAGATTTAGAATAATAGCCGTTACATCTTCAATTATACCCGGAATAGAAGCAAATTCGTGTTCAACTCCGTCAAATTTTACCGATGTAATTGCATATCCTTCAAGTGAAGAAAGCAAAATACGGCGTAACGCGTTACCAATGGTAATGCCGTAGCCGGGTTCCAGCGGACGGAATTCGAACTTTCCGGAGAATGCATTCTCCTGGATCATAATTACTTTATCGGGTTTTTGGAATGCTAATATTGCCATGAAATTATTGTTTAGAATATAATTCTACGATCAACTGTTCTTTAATGTTTTCGGGGATATCGGCTCTTTCAGGCAAATGCAAAAACTTGCCGCTCATGGATGCTTTGTCCCACTCTAACCAAGGATATTTACTGTGATTGAAACCGGTAAGTGCATTTGAAACCACTTCCAACGATTTCGATTTCTCTCTTACGCCAACTACTTCTCCGGCTCTCACGCTAAACGAGGGAATGTTTACAACTTTTCCGTTTACGGTGATATGACGGTGCGATACTAGCTGACGAGCGGCTGCTCTTGTAGGTGCAATGCCTAAGCGGAAAACAACGTTGTCTAAACGCGATTCCAATAACTGAAGCAACACTTCACCTGTAATACCGCGGCTACGAGCAGCTTTTTCGAAAGTTAAACGGAATTGTTTTTCCAACACTCCGTAAGTATATTTTGCACGCTGTTTTTCACGCAATTGAATTCCGTATTCCGACGTTTTACGTCTGCGTGTATTTCCGTGCTGTCCCGGAGGATAGTTCTTTTTAGAAAGAACTTTGTCGGGACCGAAAATAGGTTCGCCAAATTTACGGGCGATTTTTGTTTTTGGACCAGTATATCTTGCCATTTTTACAAATTAAACTTTTTCTACTGAAGCCTAAACTGTGCAGCCGCGATTACAGAGAAGTTGGTTTGTAATCAAAATCACAGCTCAAATTCCAATATAAATGAAACTTATGATGATTATTTAGCTTTTGGCTATTTGCTTTTGGCTGTTGGCTATGCCTTGAATTGTTGAGAGTAGCTTGCCAATAGCTAACCGCTAATAGCCAGTAG
>JAUNUM010000118.1 GCA_030538215.1 Bacteroidia bacterium | reverse complement strand
GACTTATAGTCGAAATCCAACCTATGGATTTTCAATCCATAGTGGTTGAGTTATTGAAGTCAAAGTAATAAGCTTTTTGTTCAGTTTTGTCATATTCAATTTTAAACACAGTTCTAAGTCCCAATTTGCCCGTGAAAAAAATATACTAATGTAAGAAGAAGAGTTGCACCAAAAATTATAAATCCTTTTTTTCTTTGTCCTTTAATTGTTATTATAATTGTGAATATCAAAATCGATAAAATAATAACTCCCCAAATGAGATTTACTATCGAATAAAGTTCGGCAGTGTTGTAGTAATATGGTAATGATCCTTCACTACCAAAAGGATATCCATCTGTTTGTTTAAGTATTCCAACAATATAAAATTCACTCAGATTTAATAGTGTCAAAAAACCGTTAATGAAAATTGCCAGAATTGATACTGCTAAAAAAAGTGGTTTATTTATGTTTGTTGTTTTAACCATCTTATAACTCATAAATATTTACAACATAATTATACATCACTATCCTTATTTAGGTTGTTTATGTAAGAAACTGTTTTTAGGAAAAGTGGAATATACGATGATTATTTTTTACCAGTTACTCCAATTTTTCTATTTCTAAATAGTGGTTGGCAAAATCACACTGTCTTCAACGTTTTCTGGTTATTATGTAGCATTAAAATTGCTTTTTCGGCACGCGATTGGCGGGTTTGCTCTTGTTTTGCCGATCCTACCCAATCGCAATATCCGCGTTTGTAGGAAGCGCTCAGGCTTTCAAAAAAATCGGCAGCTTGCCGGTCGTTGTCGAGTAGTTGCTGAAGTTCAACCGGTACTCCTTCGATATGTTCTCCTTTTTTTAGCATAAATGATATGTTTTTTGTTAGTCACTCAGTCGCCATGTCGCTTTTTCTCCAAGTCGTAGATTTATCTCCTCTCAATCCTCGCTCCCAGTTTATTCAATCGCACATCAATATCCTGATATCCGCGGTCAATTTGGTCGATATTATGGATAGTACTTTTTCCTTTGGCACTCATTGCCGCGATAAGAAGTGAAATTCCTGCACGAATATCGGGCGAAGTCATGGTCATACCCCGTAAACGAAAACGATTGCCCAAGCCGATAACAGTGGCACGATGCGGATCGCACAAAATAATCTGCGCTCCCATATCGATAAGTTTATCCACAAAAAACAGGCGGCTCTCAAACATTTTTTGATGTATCAATACACAGCCTTCGGCTTTGGTAGCGACAACGAGCATTACACTTAGCAAGTCGGGTGTAAGTCCGGGCCACGGCGCATCGGCAATGGTGAGAATGGAACCGTCGATAAACGACTCAATGGTGTAATTTTCCTGCGACGGAATATATAAATCGTCGCCTTGTTGTTGTACCGAAATTCCCAATCGGCGGAAACTTTCGGGGATGATTCCCAAGTTTTCTATCGATGCGTTTTTGATGGTAATTTCCGATGCCGTCATGGCTGCCATCCCAATAAAACTACCCACTTCAATCATATCGGGCAGAAGTTTGTGGCGACAACCCGAGAGTTTCGTTACACCTTTTACGATTAATCGGTTGGAGCCGATTCCTTCGATTTTTGCCCCCATCCTAACCAGCATTTTGCTCAATTGTTCCACATAAGGTTCGCAAGCAGCATTGTAGATAATGGTTTCTCCTTCAGCAAACACGGCAGCCATCAGCAAATTGGCTGTTCCGGTTACCGAGGCTTCGTCTAAAAGAATATATTGCCCGCGAAGCGTTTTGGCTGTGAGTGAAAAAATCTGTTTTTTGTCATCGAAAACAAGTTCGGCGCCTAATTTCATGATTCCGTTGAAGTGAGTATCCAATCGTCGCCGTCCGATTTTATCGCCACCTGGTTTGGGTACGGTCGCTTGTCCGAATCGTGCTAACAACGGACCTACAATCATGATGGAACCTCGCAAGGCAGCGATTTTCTTCATGTAATCTTCAGTTTTGGTAAACTCCAAATCAATGTTTGCGGCTTTAAACGAAAAGGTGCCTGTATCTATTTTATTAATTTTTACGCCCATATCTTTGAGTAGTGCGATGAGGTTGTTCACATCCAAAATATCGGGAATATTTTCGATGACGACTTCTTCTTCGGTTAGCAACGTGGCGCAGATTATCTGCAATGCTTCGTTTTTAGCACCTTGCGGTGTGATTTCTCCTTTCAGGCGATGACCGCCTTCGATAATAAATGAGGACATAGTTTTTTGGCTTTTGGCTTTTAGCAATTGGCTATTAGCTGGGTTGTTTTTGCAAATTTAGGGAATTTTTATGTAAATCAATAAATTACATTTTATGAATTACATAAATTCGGCTATTATTTTATGCAAATCTGTAAGTTGATTAATGGACTCACATTTTAGTTTTTTATCCATCAGACCGCTTGGAGCGGTCAGATGGGCTTGTGAACTTAAAAAATCCAAACTTCGGGTTCTAATTCGATATTGAATTGATGATATACTTTGCGTTGGATTTCCTGAACAAAATCTGAAATTTCTTTTCCATTTTCGGTGCCATAATTCACAATTATTAGCGCATGCCGTTCGTATGTTCCTACATTGCCTTTTCGTTTGCCTTTGTAGCCTGATTTTTCGATAAGATATGCCGCCGATGTTTTAAATCCATCGTGTCCGGCGTTGTAAATAGGTGCATCGGGTAAAAGACGCAAAAGTTCCTCTTTTTCTTCCTTCATCAGAATAGGATTTTTGAAAAAACTTCCGGCGTTGGGAAGTACTTCGGGGTCGGGTAGTTTTCGGGTGCGAATGCGGATAATGGCATCGCGAACCTGTGGAAGGGTAGGAGATAGTATCCCCTCGAGTTCGTGGCTCAAGTCCACGTATTTTTCTTTATACTCAAACGATTTACTCAAACGAAAAACTACGCTTGTAATCACATAGTTGCGTGTCCGTTTGAAGATGCTGTTTCGATACTCAAATTCGCACTCGTCATTGGAGAACTCTGCCGATTTTCCTGATGTAATTTCCACCGCTTTTACTTTTACGATTACATCTTTCACTTCGGTTCCATACGCACCAATATTCTGCACGGGTGCCGCGCCTACCGTGCTGGGAATCAGCGACATATTTTCTGTTCCGGAATATCCGTGCGAAACGCAATGCGCCACAAAATTGTCCCAATCTTCGGCGGCTCCGGCTTCTATTTCGACGAATTCGTCATTTTCCGAAAGCGTTTTTATACCTTTCATTCCGGGTTTTATAACCAGGCCATCAAAGTTTTTGGTGAAAAACAGATTATATCCGCCACCGAGAATTAATTTTGGTTCGTTGGCGTATGATTGTAAAATTTCCGATAATTCTTGTTCGGTTTGCGGTTCGCAAAAAAGCTTTGCAACGGATTTTGTGCGAAAGGAGTTGTAGGGTTGGAGCTGTATGTTATTTTTTACGTTCATTTGTTTGATGTTTATAATTTGGGGTTTTGAACCCCTCTTTATCAAAGGAGACAGTTACGTAGGTTTTTGATTTGCTCGTGACTTTCCCCTTATTTTAAGGGGAGTCCGCCGATAGGCGGGGAGGGGTTAAAATTCGTAACCCGAAACCTGTAATTGCGTTATCCCCGATAAATTAAAAACACACACGGCTTTTTATGCATATCCGGCAATTTGCCTTTCCAATCTTTTACGCTGCGTGTAACAATATATTCATCGTCGCACGAAATATTCATCGCTATACACAGCCGTGTTTGCGGTTTGCACTGTTGCAAAATATCGTCTGCAAGTTTATGGTTACGATACGGCGTTTCAATAAAAAGCTGCGTTTGATCTTCGTTATAAGCCCTCGCTTCTAATTGTTTCAGTTTCTTGATACGCTCATTTGCATCAATTGGCAAATAACCGTGAAAAGCAAAGCTCTGTCCGTTGAATCCCGATGCCATTATTGCCATTAATAGCGATGATGGACCAACCAACGGCACCACTTTTATTCCTTCGCTTTGTGCGATAGCCACCACATCTGCTCCCGGATCGGCAATTGCCGGACAGCCGGCTTCGGAAATTATTCCCACGCTGTGACCTTGCCGAATAGCTTTTAAGTATTCCGAAATATGTTGCCTATCAGTATGCTGGTTTAACTCATAAAATGTGAGTGAATCTATATCAATTTCTTTGTTACATTGTTTTAGAAATCGTCGTGCAGTTCGCACATTTTCTACGATGAAATATCGTAAATCGGAAATAACCAAAGTATTGTACGAAGGCAAAACCCGATCAATCGGCGTATCACCCAGCGTTGTAGGAATCAGGTACAAAGCAGTTGTTTTCATATCAAGTGATTTCTGCAAAATTAGGTAAAAT
The DNA here is from genome assembly GCA_030538215.1 of Bacteroidia bacterium. Taxonomy (GTDB): domain Bacteria; phylum Bacteroidota; class Bacteroidia; order Bacteroidales; family Dysgonomonadaceae; genus Petrimonas. The sequence continues at coordinate 920 of JAUNUM010000118.1, read as the reverse complement.
GTCTGTATATCTTGCTTAAAACAGCTTCTTAATACCCGAAACGGATAAGATCGCTGATGGATTCTACTTTTATTTTATCGGCAAACTTGATTATCAGATTAATATTGGCAAAAGCGATAAAAATTACTACCATAAAAACTATCCCGTATAAACCTCCCGTGATATGTGCCGAATGATTGATTCCCTTGGCTTGTTTTTTATCGAGAGAAACAGAAATCAGCAAAAAGATTATCCCAAAAAGGAAAGCCGGCAACCAGATGGGAATAAATAAAACTCCCATAAAATTCATCGGATTAATAAGGATATAAGCAAAAACTATTGCGGAAACCGCTCCGGATGCACCTAAGCTTCGGTAATTTGTGTTGTTTTTCTGCTTAAAATAGGTTGGAAGTATGGAAACGGGTAATGCCGAGATATAAAGGAGCAGAAAATAGATGCTTCCCATTTGTGCACCGAAAGTTGTTTTGAAAGCCTGCTCAATGTCGCCGCCAAAAAAATAAAGCGTAAACATATTGAAAATAAGATGCGTATAATCGGCATGCAATACACCGTAGGTGAAAAAACGATACCATTGTCCGCGTTTGGCTTCGGTGGGACAGAAAATAAACTTGTCCATTATCGTGTAATTGCTGAAAGCCGCAATGGAGATAATGGCTGTTATCCCGATTATTATAAAAGTGATCATGATTTTTTGAGTGTAAAGATAAAGAAAAAGGATTGAATTTTGATATTTAATCTCTCTACTGAATTTATTATTGGAGAATTTTTCTGTTCACTATAACTTCACAAAAATATACAATAAGTACATCGTCTCAATTACTTTATATTATTGTCAGCAGTGCTAATAAACAAAAACTTGTTTTTTCACTTAATAGTCTAAAACAATATAAACCATTAAGAGGTTAAGAATAAAAAAGATA
>JAUNUM010000014.1 GCA_030538215.1 Bacteroidia bacterium | reverse complement strand
TGGTACTGCACACAAAGTGGGAGAGTAGGTAGCCGCCGAACTTTATTAAAGCCTCGAACAGAAATGTTCGGGGCTTTTTGTATTTTAAGGCTAATCCTTTTATTGTGGTGAATGTTTTTTATGCCGACGGAGTTTTCGAGAGGGCAAGAATAGTTCTTTTAGGGTTGGTGGAAAATATTCTTTTGTAAACCGAATTAGTAATTCGTCATCGGATACCCAGCATCACCCATCATACCGCACCTTATCCAAAATAATGGGTAGGATATCCATATCAATTCCCGCTTCTCGGAGTTCATCCAAATCTTCATCGAACATTGATTTAAAAGCGTTGAAATTGCCTGCCGATTTCACGGCATTGACATACATCTCAACTGCTTTTTTGGTATTGGCAAGACAAAACTCCACGTGTCCGGCATTGAGGAAATCGTGTGCATTGGGCTGGTTCTCCATGATTTGTGCATAATATCGTTGTGCTACATCGAATTTTCTCGATAAAAACGCGCACCACGCGATGGAACGCCACGCACGAGCGTTATCGGGACTGAGTAAATCTACCTTAAAGTAATAATTCAGGGCTTCGGAGTATTCATCGAGTTCCAAAAAACAGTGACCTAAATTGAGCTGAATATTCAGGTCATCGGGTTTGAGTTGTTCCAACCGTCGATAATACTGTAACGCACTTTCCGGTTCTTTAAGTAAACGATAACAGTTGGCTATGCGGCGCAATACCCAAGTGTTGTTTTCGTCCATTAAATCGGCTTTCAAATATGCATCCAATGCAGCTTTCACATTGCCCAACATTTGGTGGCAATAGCCAATTTTTTGCCAAGTTTCACTTGTTTGACTTCCTTTTTCGATAAGCATCAGATAGGCATCAAGCGCTTCGGCGAAATTGTTTTTCTCGAAGTAGTATAATGCGATGCGTTCTAAGTTTTTTACTTCAGAAACAATTGGTTTGAATGGTTGAAGTTGATGATAATTGAGCGGTGAACTGAAAATATCTACAAAATCGGTTTTACGCGGATAGAGTTTGAAAAATCGGTATAAATCTTGAATATATTGTTTACAGATGGTTTCCTCTTTTTGATATGGGTTGAGAACAAGTTCTTCTTCTGTCATTTTTTTTAGTTCATCGCTTTCGGCACCCAGTTGCGAGATCATCATTTTGCGATATTGTTCCGGCATAACCATCATGCTGAAACAGAACGAATATTTATCGGAATTGCAAATCATAGGTGTATTGAGCATGGCAGTAAGCAGGTTGTCGCCTTCCGATTTATCTGAAAATAATTGCTGCAACGAACTGTGTTTCTTGTCAAACGGCAAAAACCAGTTGCTCATTTCGTTGAAAAACGGATAATTTTTCAGATTGGAGAAAGTGGAATGAAATACATCGGCTCCGCCCAGTTGCATATCGGTAAATTCTTGTAGTTTATCGGTTAATCCGGCTTCGTCTAAAATTTTTTGCCATTCAGGATTCTTTTCATCCAATCCACTTTCGCCCATCCATTCTTCAAGATTTATTTTCTTTCCAATCATTGGGCTTAGTTTCATCATTTCGGGGATGATTTCTTCGGTGAGCTTTTTGGTGATTTTTTCGGTTTCGTGCGCCTGAATAAATTGTATGATTACCGCCATCAGCCTACGTGCAAAAGCTCCATCGTCTGCCATTACCGATAATCTACCGATAATTTCGGGATAATATTTCCACCGATTATTGTATTGTCTAAAAATAGGTACAATGCTAACCGTGGCTCTCAACGAAATTTCAGAATCAGCGTGATTGCAAGTATCAAGCAGAAATTCTACTTTTTTTTGATCGAAACGTTGTAATACGTTCAGTGTGAGAGCAGAAATAAGTGTGCTCTTAACCTGAACCGGTATGCCGGTATTGCTGATAAACTCATTATACGAATTAATTTGCTCTTCTTTTGCTCGTGGCGAGGAAAAAATGGTGTAAAAGAGATCTTGTGTAGTGTGTTCTTGTTCAATGATATTTTGCTTGGTACGACTTTGCTTTTCCTCATTATCGGGCAAAAGGTCTATTACCGAAAGAGTATCGATTTGGCGAGAAATAATATCCTGATATTCTGTAATGGATAAAGGTTGTCGCACGTTTGCCATGCGTGCTTTTTCGAAAAAAATGGAAGAGCTATCACGGTTTTGCAATTGTTCCAGCAAATCGTCCGTTAGCGAGTAAATATCGTGAACTAAATGATTGTAAACCCTTTGTTGTTCAGGATCTTTGTTGCCTTCAACAAGGTAGTGAATCATGTACTTATAGTTGGTTTCGAGTTGTGATATTTTCTCTGATACAGTCCAGTTTTGCTGATCGACTGCCCATTGTTTCAGGTTATCAAAAGCATCTTTCAACCGATTATTTTCAATGAAAATCAATATTTGGGAGTGTCTTTTTGTTGCTTCGTTCAAGTTCATTATTATGCCTGTTTATTATCTTTGATAATTAAGACTGAAGGAAGATGATGAATCCACGAAAGTGCCGAACTGATAAGTTTTTCCCAACCGTTGAGTCCGATTATCATCAGATCTTGCTGCTCTATGAAGCTAAGTTCAATTTTTTTATTATTGTTCCATAACTTCACTCGTCCATCGGTTTTTTTGTGGATGAATTGAAATAGTTTTTGAAACTTTTGATCGGTTTCTACAAGCCCAATGGCATCCCACACGGTTACTGTTACATCTTGATTCTTTGCCATTTGATAAAAATAGGGAAATGAAAAAGTATCTTCTTTATTGAGAATGGGCACGAAAATATTATTGGCATCGGAATAATTGTTTTCTACGAATATTCCTGTTGAAAGTTTGTTTCGAGCCAACAGTGTGGATACGTTATTCAATGAAGTTGCTACTTTTTCACCCAATTGCTGATGATAATCAACTTCGCTTTGCACAGTTTCATCTTTCAATTGGAGATATTTACTCCAAAGTGTGGAGTTAAAAACAGAACTCCCCATTCCCAATAAAACGAGGTTGCAGTCATATTCTTCGGCAGTATGTAAGATGTCGTCCACATAGTTGTCAGACTGCTTTACAAACGTGCGAATAGATGGTTTGTTTGCTTCGCTTAATTGAATAATATCAGAGAACAAATCGGATTTATAAACATTTTCATCTTGAATTTGCTTAGCTTGTTCCGCATCAATCAAATTTAATAATGTGATGGATGATTTGTCGGGCTTGAATCGAACCATTTTGCTAATGAGCGCTCCCAATGCTTTTGCTGTTTTCACTTTAGAGAAACAGATAAGAGCATTCACGGGTCTTTTTAATTCATTTTCTCCTTCAATCCTTTTCAATAGAATATCTGCAAATTCCATACCAATATGTTTTTACCCCTAAATCCGCCAGTGGTCGGACACGGTCCCTTAAAGGAGAGTTTAAGGATGTGATTTAAATAATTGACATCGACACTTGAGAGTAAATGTCTTCTATATCTTCTTTTTTGATTTTATCGAAATCTTCTTCGCGGGCGGTAATGATAAGTCCGGCCATATCAATTGCTCCAGGACTAATGAGTAGTTGGCGCTTACCTTCTTCAAAAAACTGTTTAGGTCGATGCGCTTTTCGCGGAAAAATGTGTAACATATACTTATTGTTTTCCACAAACGCAATAAGATTGAGCAACGGTTCTTCTTCGTCGGGTTGACGACTGTGCAGGTATTGATAAACGTCCTCGAAATGATCTTCAACTTCTTGTTTTGATGAGCTTTCGATTATTAAACAAGAACGAAGCTCATTTTCTCCGGTCATCAGAACAGGTGATTTTAGTCCTGCCTGCAAATGAAAGTGATCGGGCGCTGATGCTCCGCATTTTGGACCGTTATAAAAAATGATATAATCGGGTAGTAACTCGGCGAGTGTAAGCATGTCACCCACTTTTCTGCGAATACGCTGCGGAACGTGCGAATGCAATGGAATGGTTAGATGCTTCGGCAAGATGGGAAAGGGATTGACAAGAATAATGTATTTATCGAGAAACGAAATTCCCGATTGAACTTTCGGCCGATTTTCTTCGCACAAAAAACACGGACGCTTCTCAATACTGCTTTTATCCACTTTGGCAGAAGCCGATATAATTCGTGCCGAATTGAATTGAACATCAATTTTTAACTCGTTTCCCCAATTAAACTCTTTTACTTTTACATGATTGAGTTGCTCTACAGCTACTTTTAGCTGTTCCCAATCATTTTGTTGCTGAGTAAACAGTTGATCTATTTTTTGTTGAAGTTGCATATTGCAGTCATTTATACAAGACAAAGATAAAAATTATTTAAGAAACAGGCGGAGAATAAAGAATTAAAACAAACACGGCAAAGAAATTAATCTTTGCCGTGCCGCTATTTTTTCCTTTAATCGGATTTATTAAGAAATTGCTTCTAAATCTTTCCACCTCCTTTTCGTCTCGCATAATCGAAAGTAGGTGAAATATTGAAGTACATCTTATCTACTCCAAACCGATTGGGTGCAAGTGTGAGTGAGTTGCAGTTGCAATTTCTCTCTATTTTATCTTGACCGCCGAATTGGAAGCCCAAAAAGCCTAACAGATCATATTCGTGCGATACTTTTATCACATAGTATGCTGTTGACTTCTCCATTCCATCGCCCGAACTGATAATAGCTCGTTGTACGATATTTCTTTTTCGAGCAGTTTTCTTGTATGCATCCACGTTATTTTTTTGTGCATAAACTAAAAGTTTAGCGCTTAAAGCACGCATATTGAATGGATCTTCTGTCAGCAATGAATCGGCAAATTGCAATACTGCTTGGTAGTTTTCTTCTGAGAAATGCTGTCTGTTTAAAACAGTTGCCATTTTGGCATTGTATTGCGAGGTGTCAACCGGATTATAAGTTGGTTGAAAAACATAGCCGAAATAGAGGTGGCGCATTTCGTCAATTGTCATCGTGGAATCTCCCAACTCATATCGCTCCATTAAATTGGAATAATTGAGATTGGATGAGCTGTTTTTTATGTTTCGTTCAATTAACTTATAATCGGGAGCGGTTGGTTCGTCATATTGTGCGAAAAGAGTTACACTGAAAACTGCAAGTAGAGTAATGATAGTTAGTTTTTTCATTTTTCGTTTTTTAAATTAATACTGCGACAAATGTATTTTCTATTTTCGATTTTAACAAATTAGTTTTACTAAGAAAATTTAAATTGCATTGAGCATTGGGATTAGAGCGGAGAGCAGAAGCATTTATTTTTGCTCTGCGCTCTTTGCTGTTTATTGTTTGCCTGAAACAGCCACGCTATTATCTATTTTGGCAATTAATCCTTGCAGCACATTACCCGGACCGAGTTCTACAAATTCCGTGGCGCCGTCGGCGATCATTTGCTTAACCGATTGTGTCCATTTCACAGGTGAAGTGAGCTGTGCAACAAGATTTTTCTTGATAACGGCAGGATCGGTTTCGCCCACGGTTGAAACGTTTTGATATACCGGGCAAATAGGCGTTGAGATATTTGTAGCTTCAATGGCTTCGGAAAGTTCAACTTGTGCGGGTTCCATCAGCGGAGAGTGAAAAGCTCCACCTACTTTTAGTGGTAGTGCTCGTTTCGCTCCTGCGATTTTCATTAATTCACATGCTTTTTCGATTCCGCTCATGGAGCCGGAAATAACAATTTGTCCCGGGCAGTTGTAATTGGCGGGAACCACAACATCGTTGATAGTCGCACAAATTTCTTCTACTTTTTCATCGGGGAGTGCTAATATGGCAGCCATGGTAGATGGATTCATTTCGCACGCTTTCTGCATGGCCAATGCACGTTTGTAAACCAATTTCAACCCGTCTTCAAACGATAATGCTCCAGCCGCAACCAGTGCTGAAAACTCTCCAAGGGAGTGACCTGCGGTCATATCGGGTTTAAAATCATCTCCCAAAGTTTTGGCAAGAATTACAGAGTGAAGAAAAATGGCGGGCTGTGTAACTTTTGTTTGTCGTAGGTCTTCGTCTGTTCCTTTGAACATCAGATCGGTGATTCGAAAACCCAAAATTTCATTGGCTTTCTCAAATAAATCTTTCGCTAAAGGCGATGTTTCGTATAAATCTTTCCCCATACCCACAAATTGTGCGCCTTGTCCGGGAAATACGTATGCTCTTTTCATAAAAATATATATATTATTTAACTTTAAATCAGTTTCTTATGCGGTTTAAGCTTGATAGATTCGATTGTTGAATTTTCAAGTAAATAAACGTTCTTGAATAAGAAATTGTTCGAAGCCGCAAAGGTACGAAACATTTTTAAGAAAGAGGTGTGACGAAAAAGTATTCGGCTGTTTTACACAGATAGTTGTAGATATGCGGTGTGTATCATCTATTTCTTTAGAAATTCCGTAAGAATAAAAATAGTTTGTCCGTCAACTTTGGCTTGTACATGTGTTGGGGCGTCTGCCGAAAGTCGGATTCCGCGTGCGCGAGTTCCACGTTTGACTACCATTGACGAACCTTTTACTTTCAGATCTTTTATCACGGTAACATCATCGCCGTCAAAAAGCTCATTTCCGTTGCTGTCAAATACTTTTGCCGAATCCTCAGTAGCATCCATGTCTTCTTGTGTCCATGCATGAAAGCATTCTGTACAATGAAATAACGAACCATCAAAATAGGTAACTGCGCTTTGGCATTTAATGCAATTAGGGGTTTGTGTCATGTTAATTTTTTTTGTAATTTTTTCCAAAGATAAAGCTTAAGTGGGAGAGTTCAAAATTTCGATAATTACTCATCTTGGAACTTTATTCTATTCTGTAGAAAATATTATAGCAGAAGTCACGACTCTTTTAGTTAATTCTTTTGAGTTATTTTGAAATACACTTTGTTTGAAAATCGGATAATAGCTGAACAAAAAGTCAAAAAAGCTATTCTTCTTTGTTTGTTGTGTTAAAAATACTATTTTTATCCTGCTGAAATGTTCTGGGGCTATAGCATTTTTTGTTGAATTTTCAAATAATTTATTTTTATAAATGTGAAATATTTGAAAATATTGTATATCTTTGCATAACTATATGTGTATAAATAACACTAAATGCGTATTGTATTCATGAAAAATATAGAATGTATATGTGCAAAGTGTCCTAACATATTTCGGTGCTACGCACGGTCGTTTACGGAACAATCTTTACGAGCTACAAATATCGTTGGGGCTCTGTCCCTCAAAGGCACAGGCGTGGCAATGATATTTAGTTGCATTTAGTAATTGAATTTACAGTGATTAATTGCTCAAAAGAATAATAATGTACTTTATTAATTTTTATCTGCTAATTTAATGAAAAACAGATGTAGCATAATACATCTGCCTATATATCAATAAGTAATTTTAATATCAATTTAAAAACAAGAGAGAATGAGAAAAGACAATCTTTTTAAATTAAGAAGTATTTTTACAACACTTACATTATGCTTCTTTCTGTCTATTGCTTCGGCTCAAAATGTATCTGTGCGAGGAGTCGTTACAGATATAGATAATGAGCCGATTATTGGAGCTACAATAGTAGTAAAAGGTAATGCCACACAAGGAACTGCAACAGATGCCGATGGTAAATATACGTTAGCAAATGTTTCTCCTAATGCCGTATTAACGGTAACTTATGTGGGTATGAAAACACAAGAGGTTGCCGTAAACGGACGCACTGTCATTGATATTGTGATGAGTGATGATACAGAACTATTGGATGAAGTGGTAGTTGTGGGTTTTGGTACGCAGAAGAAAGTGAATCTTACAGGAGCAGTTTCAAGTGTAAATGCAAAAGATTTAACCGCTCGTCCGGTTTCTAATGTATCGCAAGCTCTGCAAGGGTTGGTGCCCGATCTTAATTTTTCGATGGGCGATCGTGGAGGAGACATCAGTCAGGATATGGTGGCAAGTATTCGTGGGACCGGTACGGTGGGTAAAGGTTCAAAGGCAGCTCCATTAGTTTTAATTGACGGAATGGAAGGAAACATGAATGCTATTAATCCGCAAGACATCGAAAGTATCTCTGTCTTGAAAGATGCTGCTGCATCTTCAATCTATGGCTCACGTGCTCCATTTGGTGTTATTCTTATAACTACAAAAAGAGGAAAAGCAGGAAAAACTAGTATCAACTATAACAATAATTTTCGTTGGGTACAAGCTATCAATATGCCTGAAGTGGCAGATGCTTATACTTATGCAAATTACTTCAAAAAGATGGCTGAAAACTCAGCTTCATGGAATCCCTTTGACGCGGAACGTATGAAAGCTATTAAAGGATATATGGATGGTACAATTACTACAACCACTAACCCTGCAAGTGATGACAAAAATCGGTGGGACTGGATAGGAAATACAAACACCCGCTGGTATGATGAATTGTTTGGTGGAACTGCATTTACACATGAACACTCGCTAAGTGTAAGTGGCGGAGCAGATAAGATGCAATATTATGCTTCACTCAATTATCTTGACCAAAATGGAATGCTCAGGATTCGCCGCGATAATATCAAGCGCTACACGGCTACTGGAAGAATCACGGCACAACCACTCTCGTGGCTTGATTTCACTTATGGTACTAAATTCATTCGTCGCGATTTCTTTAAACCATCGGTATCCAATGATAGAACTCTTTATCATAACGTAGCTAAACGCTGGCCGGTGGAGCCTATTAAAGACCCTAATGGAAACTATATGTCTGATACACTTGTTAATCCATTACTTTATGGAGGAGATGACAATACGCAAACCGACTATCTCTATCAACAATTTCAAGTGGTAGCTGAGCCGGTGAAGAATTGGAAGATATTTGGAGAGTTCAACTATAAAACTATAACCAGCACACGTGATATGTTTCAATTGAAAGTGCCAATGTGGAACGTGGATGGAAGTATGCGTTATGCGAATGGTTATACGACTAATAAAACTACTAATGCAAACGAAAAAACAAACTATTTTAATACAAATTTATACAGTGAATATGCCAAAGAGTTTGAATCAGGACACTATTTGAAAGGGATGATTGGATTTCAAGCAGAAGCGAACCGTTGGGAAAGAACTCAAATAACCCGAAACGATTTGATGGCGGAAACACTACCTGTTCCCAGTCTAGCTACCGGAAATTTAGAATTGAATGCTTATAATCTATCACACTGGGCAACTGCTGGTTTTTTCGGACGTATTAACTATAATTATAAAGAGCGTTATTTAGCAGAAGTGAATCTGCGTTATGATGGTACTTCACGTTTCGCTAAAGACAAGCGTTGGAATCTTTTCCCCTCTGTGTCTGTTGGTTGGAATTTAGCGAAAGAAGCATTTATGGAAGATTATCTTGATTTGGTGAATACTTTAAAACTGAGAGGATCGTGGGGAGAATTGGGAAACCAAAATACTGAAAGTTTATATCCTTATATCCAATTGATGAAGTATTACTCATCAGATAATACTTCCGATCGTAATAATTGGTTAATAAACGGTAAGCGTCCTAACGGAGCCAAAGCGCCAGCGTTAATATCAGCATTAATGGGATGGGAAACCATACAAACTCTAAACGTTGGATTTGATTTGAGTATGTTAAAAAATCGTCTTAATGTTACTTTCGACTGGTACAACCGCAAAACCCTTAATATGGTGGGGCCTGCACCCGTATTACCAGCGATATTGGGTACAGATGTGCCGCGTGTAAACAATGCCGACATGCAATCAACTGGTTTCGGACTTGAAATTAGTTGGAGAGACCGTATTAGAGATTTTAGTTATGAAGCACGCGTTGTACTCTCTGATGATCGCCAGAAAATATTGCGCTATCCTAATCCCACCAACAGCCTTAGCGAATGGCGTGCCGGTCAATACATTGGCGATATATGGGGATTAGAAACCATAGGAATTGCAAAATCAAAAGAGGAGATGGATAAGCATTTAGCTTCGTTATCCAACGGTGGACAAAACGAAATTGGCACTCAATGGATGGCAGGAGATATTATGTATAAAGATTTAGATGGTGATGGCAAAATATCTAAAGGTGCTACTACCGATAAGCCACATGATCTGAAATTGATAGGAAACTCCTCACCACGTTACAATTTTGGTGTTGATTTATCAGCAGCATATAAAGGTTTTGATGTTAAAGTTTTCTTACAAGGAGTTGCCAAACGAGACTATTGGCTGGGTGACAATATGTTTTGGGGTGCACATGGAGGAATCTGGCAATCGGGTGTTTTTACCAATCACTTAGACTTTTTCCGCGAAAAAGCAGATGACTTTTGGAGTGAGAATATTAATGCTTATTATCCACGAGTGCTTGACGGAGGCGATGGTAAAAACCACGAAAGACAAACAAAATATTTGCAAAATGCTGCTTATATGCGCTTAAAGAACTTGCAACTGGGATATACTATTCCGGCAAGTATTAGTAATAAACTGAAAGTATCCAATCTAAGGATATTCATTTCAGCTGAAAATCTGTTTACGCTTACGAACCTTCCCCGCGGATTTGATCCCGAAACATTGGGAACAGGATATGGAGCAGATTGGGGATCAGGACCCACTAACACAGCTAAGGCGTATCCAATGTCACGTACATTTTCTGCCGGACTTAATATTAACTTCTAACACCGATATATAAAATGAATAAATATAATAAATTCTTGCTTGCTGTTGTCGCTTTATTAGTGATCACCTCATGCAACTCCTTTTTAGATAGAGAACCATTAGATAGCCTTTCGCCGGGCAGTTTCTTTCGCTCCGAAGGCGATTTAGGAGCTTATGCCGTTAAAAATTATAAATTCTCCACGCCCGAAGGTTGGGCGGGAGCTGGTATTTGGGCTTACGATAATCATACTGATAATCAGGCTGCCACAGGATATGACAATCGTTGGGTACCTGGAGAGTGGAGAGTACCCGAATCACATTCTGATGTGAAGGATGATCCATGGAACTTTACTCAAATTTATGAAGTGAACTATTTTCTAAATAATGTGCCTCCTTTGTTCGATCAAGGACAAATTCAAGGTAGCCCTGCAACCATCAGACATTATATTGGTGAGGTTTATTTCTTGCGTGCATTCGAATACTTTAAAAAATTACAAACGCTGGGAGATTTCCCCATCATAAAAGATGTTCTCCCTGACGAGAAAGAAACGTTGATCGCAGTAAGCAAACGCGAACCACGATATAAAGTGGCACGCTTTATTTTGGAAGATCTTAACAAAGCGCTGGAAATGTTGAATAATACACCTCCGGGTGGTAAAAATCGCATTACTCGTAATGTAGCGTTACTGCTTAAATCGCGTGTAGCACTTTATGAGGCATCGTGGCTCAAGTATCACCAAGGTACTGCAATGGTTCCTGGAGGTAAAGGTTGGGGAGGAAATGCTGTTGATATTACAGGATTCGATATTCAGCAAGAAATTACCTACTTCTTGGCTGAGTGCAAGAAAGCATCTGCAGAACTTGCCGACGCAGTGACACTTGCTGAAAACACTGGAGTAGACAAAAAAATGGATAATCCTTATTTCGCTCAATTTTCGGCAAATAATATGGAAGGATATCCCGAAATATTAATGTGGAGAGCTTACAATCTAGGTGATTATAGCATAGTACACTCATCACCTTTTTATGTAAGAGTAGGAGGAAATACGGGATTGACTCGCCAGTATGTTGAAACATTTTTGTGCGATGATGGTAAACCTATTTATGCAAGTGATAGATATAAAGGTGATGAATCGTTGCTTAATGTTAGGGCAAATCGTGATCAGCGACTTCAACTTTTTATGATGACTCCGGGTGAAATTTTAAGTCCGAGGGTGGTAGGTGATACTAAGGATATATTGCCACTTGCACCTGCTATTTTAGATATAGCTGAGAAGAGATGTGTTACTGGATATCAAATTCGGAAAGGATTGTCCGACAATTGGTATCGTGACGGAAATAGTGCCATCGAAGGTATACCTTTATTTAGAGCTACCGAAGCATATCTCAATTACATTGAAGCATCGTGTATGGAAAATGGTGAAATGTCTATTGACACAAAAGCACAAGAGTACTGGAAGCAGCTCCGCAAACGTGCCGGCTTACCTGAAGATTATATGATAACCGTAAATGCAACCAACTTGTCGAAAGAAAGTGACTGGGGAGTATATTCTGCCAATAAAAAAGTATCTTCACTTCTCTATAGCATACGTCGTGAACGCAGATGTGAGCTTGTTGAAGAAGGATTCCGAATGGAAGACTTGAAACGTTGGCGTGCATTAGATCAAGTAAGTAAATTTCGTGTTGAAGGTGTTAATCTATGGGAATCGGATTTAAAAGATATGTATAAAAACGATGCTGGTGAAAATCTGTTGCTACAAGAAGGTGTTGATAAGTCGCCTAATGTATCGGGTTATGTTACCAGTGGTAAATATCTTTGTCCTTACAGAAATGTAAAAGATAATAATATCATTTACGATGCTGGGTATAACTGGGTAGAAGCCCATTATTTGTCACCCATTGCAGTAACCCATTTTCGCATTACTGCGTCAGATGCAAACTCACTAACAACTTCTACTATTTATCAAAATCCTGGTTGGCCGCTTGTTGCAGGACAAGGTGCTAAATAATATTTTCATAAGTGCTCCTAACTAATACAGGAGCACTTATGTTTTTTGTAGCACAAATTATCATAACTAAAATCAAATGCTTATGTTATCTAAATCATTTAATTTATTTTTTGTTATTCTTATTGCAATTGCTTGTAATAAAGTTATAGATGCTGAAACTAATTTAATTGATCAGTCAGGTACTGATGTTAATACTCAACAAAGCCAGTTACGCTCATTTTCAACTCTCGTTTTCGAGGACAATTTCGAACAGTTTAACTCTATTCCCGATACCTCGAAATGGGTCTTATGTCCTAAAGATACTCCTGCTTGGGCGCGTTATTTATCGGAAAGTTACAATCAAGCATATGTGGAAAATGGGAATCTTGTTCTTGTAGGCGAAAAAATTGATGGACAATACAGAACAGGTGGTGTGCAAACACAAGGTAAATTTGAATTTCAATATGGAAAAGTAGAGGTTCGTGCCCGTTTCACTAAGAGTGCAAAAGGTGGTTGGCCCGCTATTTGGATGATGCCTTCTGTTCCTAAATATCAAAGTTGGCCCGCTTGTGGAGAAATAGATATAATGGAGCAGCTAAATCATGATGCTATTGTACACCAAACAATACATAGCCACTATAAAAACACTCTTAATCTTTATTTACCCGTTCCCTCAATGATTAGTTTCTACTCTAAAGGACAGTATAATACTTATGCTGTGGAATGGACTCCTGATTATCTACTTTTTTCGGTAAATGGGAGGAGTAGATTAAAGTATCCTAATTGGAGATTGTCTGATGAACAAACAAAAAAACAATGGCCATTTGATGCTCCTTTTTATATTATTTTGAATTATGCTTTAGGAGGAGAGGGAACATGGCCCGGTGTTATTAACGACTCTGAACTTCCCGCTAAGATGGAAATAGATTGGGTAAAGGTGTATCAATAAACTATCCTGTATTTATTTGAAAAAGAGGGCAAAATGTGATTTCGCCCTCTTTTTACTTTTAGTACTTATTTTTTAGACAGAGATAGTGTCAGCGCCATTATTCTGCGATCAAGAAGTAAGCTAACATCACAAGGAGTTTTTGTTTGAAAAAAGATATATTTTCACGAGAGTGAACCGATTACCTTTTTAAGCGTTTTAAAGATAAAATTAACATCTCATACAGTTAACGAAAAATGGCAATTATTAAAAGTATTCTTGATACAGATCTCTACAAATTTACCACAAGCTACGCTTACAGTAAACTTTTCCCTCGAGCTTACGGCGAATTTGAATTTGTGGATAGAAGTAACGGCGACTATCCCGATGGATTTGATAAACTGGTGCAGCAAGAATTAGACAAAATGTCGAAGCTGAGTCTTTCCAAAGGCGAAGAAGATTTTGTGCGAAAGAAAATGCCGTATTTGCCACCCATTTATATCGACTTTCTGAAAGGATTTCGATTCGATCCATCGGAAGTGGAAGTGTCGATGGAAAATAATAAGTTACTCATTCGGGCTACGGGATTATTGTATCGGATAACGTTGTGGGAAACACCTATTTTGGCTACAGTTTCTGAACTTTATTTTCGAGAAACCGGACAATGTCCCGATATGGAGTACATGGAAAAATCCGCAATAGAAAAAGCGCTGAAACTGAAGGAAAACAACATTATATTCTCGCTTTTCGGCATGCGCCGACGATTTAGCTTTGATGTGGAAGATCGTGTTACGGAGCTACTGAAACAGTATGCGGGAAGTTCGTTTTTTGGTACAAGCAACGTTTATTTGGCATATAAACACAACGTGAACGTATCGGGAACACATCCGCACGAGTGGGTACAGTTTCACGGATCGATTTACGGATACAAAATGGCCAATTATATGTCAATGGAAAACTGGATTAACGTGTATGACGGCGATTTAGGAACTGTACTTACCGATACATATACTACGGATGTTTTTCTTCATAATTTCAGTAAAAAGCATGCGGCACTTTTCACCAGCTTGCGCCACGATAGCGGTGATCCTTTGCTCTTTATCGATAAAGCAGTTCGTCGCTACGAAGAGTTGCGCATAAACCCCAAACTAAAATATATTGTGTTTTCCGATAGCTTGAATGTAGACAAAGCCATTAATATAAAAGACTATTGCGGAGATCGCATTGGAGCTACTTTTGGCATAGGAACCAATCTGACAAACGATGTGGGAAACAGTATCAAGGGAATGAATATTGTAATGAAACTGTTTCGATGCAAAATGACTGCCGGAGATCACTGGCACGAGTGTGTAAAGTTATCGGACGTAGAAGGAAAACATACTGGAAGTGAACGGGAGATAAGATTGGCGCAGGAAACGCTGGATTTGAGGTAAACGACTTGGCGAAAAGGTGACTTGACGATGAGGAGGAGTTTAATAATCAAACTTGTACCTGTATTCAGCAAAATTTCCTACTCCGTCTGTTGCTGTAAAAACAAATTCCTGTGTTTTGCCCTTTTCCAGTCGGGAATCATCAAAAATATAAGTATAAAGAGAGGATTTTATATCGTGTGAGAATAAAATGAATTTTCCGTCGATAGTTCCTTTAAAGTTAGCAATTCCACTTTTATTATCTGTTAATCTGATTTGAATTCTTCGTGCTGTTACCCATTTTTTAATGTTTATAGGAGTTATTTTTGGAGGCACGGTATCAATATCAACAGCATATCTTCTGCCCAATTCGCGAATAGATGTTTCCAGTCCGCCGCGTTTATAAGTTCCGCCAATCCAATTGTCGTTTCCCCTTTCCGTAATTTCCACAATACCGTATTGTTCTCTGTTCTCCAGTGTATCAGCGTTTAATTTTATCCACATGGTCGCATTTTTATGTAACGGAACAGGCGACTCGTTTACCTGATGCATATCGGAATAATAAACCGTAGAGCGGATTTTTCGATGCGAATAGCAAAAACTATCGTAAAGATTTCCCGATGGCATATCGAGCATAAAGTCAAAATCTACGAACGAATTATGCAACTTCCACGACATAAAATTATCACATGTTGTCGCTTGCGCGATAGGTTGCTGCTGACCTTTGATCACGAAGGAGTAGGTGAGCGTGTTGCCGTGGTAATCTTCAAGTTCGTATCGCATTCGGTAGTTTCGCTCTTCATTAATATCGATATATCCGTTATTTACAGTGTCATAAAAATGGAGTGTATTACCCGGTTCTACGAACGATTTCATATAAAAGGAACTTCGTTTTCGCCAGTCTTCAAAATCTACAAACGAGTTCAATATACGTGTTTTACTGAAAGAAAACCTGTTGATAGAACTACTGAAAATCTGTTTTTCATCCACAAACAACCGAACCTGTTTTACTCCGTAAATATTGTATTGTCCGTTCATTCGATCGTATGCTTTCACGGCAATGCCGATTCTTCCCCACACGTTAATCGGTTGGCTCAATGCCAGTGGAACTCCCGATTTATTT
This sequence comes from Bacteroidia bacterium, assembly GCA_030538215.1. Lineage (GTDB taxonomy): Bacteria > Bacteroidota > Bacteroidia > Bacteroidales > Dysgonomonadaceae > Petrimonas. The sequence continues at coordinate 25,315 of JAUNUM010000014.1, read as the reverse complement.
TTCCCAACATTCAAACGTAACGGATTACTACTTCCGTTTACAACCCCTTTTCCATCAATCGGATAAAACGCAACACCGCGAATATCGGGTTTTTGTGTATCAATAACGGTACGGCCTAAAAACTGTAACGGGTCTAACGGATCTTGCGTTTTAGTATCGCGAATTTCAAAATGTAAATGAGGTCCTCCAGAGTTGCCCGTATTGCCACTCAACGCAATTTGTTCACCTTTTTTTACCATCAGTAAACCCGGTTCGGGATAAATATCTATACGATAACTTTCCTTTTCATACTGTTTTTCTTTCACGTAATTGGCTATAGATTTCGAAAAACTGTTTAAATGTCCGTAAACACTGGTGTGTCCCGTTGGGTGGTCGATATAAAGTGCCAATCCGTAACCGCTCGGTGAAATATTTATACGTGAAATATATCCATCGGCAATAGCGAGAATGGGTTTGTTGACCACTTGTTGTGTTTTGTAATCGATTCCCGAATGAAAATGATTGTTGCGCAATTCACCGAAGTTGGCGCTCAATGCAGGTGGAATATTAACAGGGTTTGTGTACTGTTGTGCAAAAAGGGAAGAAGTGAAAAATAATAAGAGAAATATAATTTTGCTGTGAGTCATTGTGCCGGAATTTAACTTTGTCAAAGTTTGGAACTTTAACAAAGTTGATATTATAACTTCACAAATATACTTCGTTTTTCGTAATCTCCGTTTGTGTATTCATTTAAAGAACGTGAAACTGAGAATTATTCATCCTTTCAAAATCAATCAAAAACTAAATAACGTTAAAATAAGGAAATTTACTGGTACTTTGCATTGCATATTACTTTGTTTAGTTTATTTTTGTATCGTCAAATAATTAAAATGGGAAAATGAATATAGAAAACACCCAAAGTCAAATGAGAAAAGGAGTACTTGAGTACTGTATTTTGGCGATTATTAAGCGGAACGAAGCATATCCGGGTGATATAATCGACGAAATGAAAAATGCGGGCTTACAACTTCTCGAAGGAACATTGTATCCTTTGCTCAACCGATTGAAGAATGCCGAAATACTCACATACCGCTGGGTAGAAAGTACTTCGGGACCACCACGAAAATATTTTACCTTGACAGAAAAAGGTGAAAAATTTTATGAGCTTTTGGAATCGACATGGACAGAGCTATCAAGAGGCGTTGATTCCGTTATCAAAGGCAATTATAAAAAAGAAGAAAACGAACCCAACAACAGTGAACAATGAAAAAAGTAATTAATATCAATTTTCAAGGACAAGTTATCGCTATCGAGGAAACTGCTTATGAGCTTTTGAAACAGTACATAGACAGTTTGAAAAAATATTTTTCACGCGAAGATGGCGGAGAGGAAATTGTGAACGATATAGAAAACCGAATTGCCGAATTGTTTGGAAACCGCTTGAAGTTGGGTATCAATTGTATTACCAATGAAGATGTTCAGTCCATTATTTCCAGCATTGGAAATCCCGAAGACTTTGATGCGGATTATCAGGGTTTTGATTACGCCTACGGCGAGAAAACTTCGCAACAAACGGCATTTTCTTCAGAACAATCGAAAACCGAATCAATTGAAAACAAAGAGCAAAGGTCGCTTTACCGTAACGAGAGTGATAGAATTATTGCCGGAGTGTGTAGCGGTTTGGCTCATTATTTCAAAATAGATCCGGTGTGGATACGTATTATTTTTGTGATACTTTTCAGCGTGTTGCTTTGGGTATATCTTGTTCTGTGGATAGTTTTAAAACCCAAAGCGCTTGAAACAAACGTTACAAAACGACTCTATCGAAATCCCAGCGATCGCTTTTTGGGCGGTGTTTGTGGTGGAATTGCAGCATATTTCAAAATAGACACGTGGATTCCGCGGTTATTGTTTGCTGCACCATTATTTTTGAACTTAATGGGAATGGTTTCTATCCCATTCTTTCCGTGGAATAAAATATTCGATAATTGGGATTTCAACTGGAACATCAATATGTTTGTTGTTGTGATTTATGCCGTGCTGTGGGTGATTATTCCGAGAGCTAACACCGTAAAGCAAAAGCTTGAAATGATGGGCGAAGAGGAATACATAAAATCTATTCGTGAGACCGTAAGCGATAATGTGGCAAACGTGAAAAGTAAAACAGATGATGGCGATAGTTATACCAAATCATATGCAACAACGGGTATTGCCAATAATTCAGAAAAAATTACAATGAATTCTATGCCACCGGAACCACCTCGCAGCATTCCACCCAGAGCAACTGTAAATACATCGGCAAATACCGGAAACTCTGGTTGTTTAAATGTAATGGGTGTTTTTCTTAAAATTATTTTCTTTGCTTTTGCCGGAATTTTTGCCGTTGCAATGGCAGGAGTGTTGATTGCTTTTCTTGTGGGGGGCACGAAGTTTATTCCCTTAAAATCGTTGTTTATTGATTCGGGTTACGAAAGCAATTTACTGTGGTTATCCGTAATATTTCTTTTCGCTATTCCTATTATTTCGGTTGTGATTTGGATTATTCGTCGGTCGATGAAAGCAAAATCCCGTCCGGTTATCGGTACAATTGCCACAATTTTATGGTTGGGCGGAATTGCTACGGCTATCATGCTTGGGCTTAGGATTGCCGATAAATTTAAAGTGGAAAGCTCCACAGAAAATGTGCAGACGCTTACTGCAATTAGTAGCAACAAACTGTACGTGGACATGGCTGATTATCCGTCAGATTACTACTCTTTCAACCGAAATTTTGGGTCGGACTCAGACTTGGATAATTTTCCCTATTATACCATCAATGAAGATTCTTTACTTTTTTCGAATATTAAACTACAAATCGTTCAAAGTCAGGATTCTTTGTTTCATGTTAGAACCATTGCTTCAATCTCGGGCAAGGATTTGAAAATTGCTAAAAAGAATGCCGAACAATTCATTTATCCTATACAGCAACAAGACTCTTTGCTACTTTTACCCGAATTCTTTTCAGTTCCCATTTCACAGGGTTTCAGAGCACAGGGAATGATTGTTGAAATTGCTGTGCCAACAGGCAAAAAAATCGAAATTGATGAGCGATTGGATGATTACGATAGCTTTATCTCCAACTCATCTGTTCGTAGAAAATTAAAGAAAAGCCGTAAGAGTGAAGCGTTTGATTGGGATTACGGAGAAGAATATATTCTTGAAAATGGCGATTTAAACAAAACGGTTATACTTACAGACTCTATATAAATCTACTTTTACAATTAACAATTTCATGTGTGTGCGCGTTGCAGTTTAGCTGCAATGCGCTTTTTTTATTTAGAAAGAAGATTTAAGCTTAATATTAATATTAAAAATAAATCTTAAAAAAATAGCCTGTAAAATATTCAAAGTAAAAGTTTTATTCCTACATTTGTAACAATATATCTTAATTTTCAGTGTTTAACTAATTGTAAGAGATACTATGGCAAGATTACTCATCTTAGGAGCCGGAATTTCCGGCCACACAGCGGCATTGTCGGCAAGACGAAAATTGGGGAAAGAACACGAAGTGGTGGTTGTAAGCCCAAATTCGAATTACCAGTGGATTCCTTCCAATATCTGGGTCGGAATTGGTTTAATGAAAGTTAAACAAGTTATTTTTGAACTTGCTCCGGTTTACAAAAAGAACCGTATTACTTTTAAACAGGCGCTTGCTCTCTCTATTCATCCCGAAGGAAATGCAGAAACAGACAAGGGCTTTGTTAAAATAAAGTATGTTTCGGAAGATAAAAAAAATCAAGAGGAAATTGTGGAATACGATTACCTGATTAATGCTACCGGACCAAAACTCAATTTCGGTGCTACCGAAGGGTTAGGACCGGATCTTTACACCGATTCTGTCTGCACGTATCATCACGCGGCTTTGACGTGGGAGCACCTGCAAGAATGTTTTGCCAAAATGGAAAAAGGCGAAAAGCAACGTTTGGTTATCGGAACCGGACATCCGATGGCAACCTGTCAGGGAGCGGCATTTGAGTTTGCATTAAATATCGCCTTTGAAGTGAAGCGGAGAAAATTGGATCACTTGGCAGAAATAAGTTGGATTTCCAACGAGTACGAATTGGGCGATTTTGGTATGGGTGGTGCTTTCATAAAGCGAAGCGGCTATATTACTCCAACCAAAATTCTGGCAGAATCGCTTTTCACGGAGTATGGCGTAAACTGGACAGTAGGGGCCGGTGTTAAGAAAGTAGAAAAAGGAATTATCCATTACGAAACTTTAGCGGGCGAAGAATTGACCAAAGAATTCGATTTTGCCATGCTAATACCCAGTTTTGCCGGAGTTGGGCTAAAGGCGTATAATAAAAAAGATGAAGATATTACATCAACATTGTTTGCTGCAAACGGTTTTATGAAGGTAGATGCCGATTATACACCAAAGCCATACAGTGAATGGAAAACATCGGATTGGCCTTCTATTTACGAAAATCCCACTTATAACAATATTTTTGCAGCAGGAATTGCTTTTGCTCCGCCACACACCATTTCTAAACCGATGGTGAGCGCAAAAGGAACATCAATTACTGCTACTGCTCCGCGAACGGGAATGCCTTCGGGAGTTATTGGAAAAATTGTGGCCGGAAATATTGTTAATATCATTAAAACGGGCAAACGCGAATACAAACACAAAGCTTCAATGGCACGAATGGGCGCAGCTTGTGTAATTTCGGCCGGATTTGGTTTAAGAAGTGGAAAGGCGGCATCATTAACCGTTTTTCCTATTGTTCCCGATTGGGAAAAATATCCAAAATGGGGAAGAAATCTCAATTATACCATTGGCGAAATTGGTCTTGCGGGGCATTGGTTTAAACTTATCATGCATTATATGTTTTTGTACAAAGCAAAAACGAAACCTTTGTGGTGGCTGATTCCCGAATAAGATTGAGGAAGATGGATTGAGATTGAACAAGATTGAACTGAAACAGCCTGCTCTCAATCTAAATCAATCTGATTTAATCTCATTCAATCTGTAAATTTGTAAAAAGACTCAACGAATAATTTAGACGATTTAATATAGTAAAACAGAAAAAATTGATATAAAGATATGGAAAATAAAAATACAACACCATACAGTTTGGAATCGTTTGCTACGGTTCCCACGGGCTGGACAAAGTTCTGGCGTACATGTATTTTGTATCAAATCGTGCGCTTTTTCGTAATAGGATTAAAAGTGATGCGCATTGTGGTCGGTGGACATTCTTAGGCTAATCTAATTAAAGGCGAACTCAAAGAGCGTTATTTAGGACAATTAAGTACTCTTTGAGTTCGCTTTCGTATTCTACAAATCAAACGATACCTTTACCCCAATATCTTTGAATTTAGTTTTATGAAAGGAACAAAAAACGGCTGCATCCGCGGCTTTGAAAAACCTGTTACCGATACCGTATCCAAGCTCAGTGTACGAAGCAATATGAGGTGTATATAGTTGACTTATGTACAGGCGTTCTCGATTGATATAATCGGAGATGAAAGGAATGTTCCGAATAATCAGAAACGGAGTTTCAAGCATAAAATGCCCTTGTATATATGTGTCGGAGGCATTGTATAAATGCTGGTTTAGTAAATTAAAAGTTCCGCCGATTCCATCGTTCCAATTCTTGGGAAAGCTGTTTTTTGCAAAGAAAATGAAATCCGCAAAATATTCGGTACTCTGGTTTACAAAATGCCCTACACCTAAACGATACTGAAATGAGGTCATTAGCCCGAAAGGGATATTTTGACTAATATCAAATTCTACTCGGTTATACTGTGAAGTACTGCCAAAAACGTTCTGAAAACTTCTCGAAAGTTCAATTTTAAAGGTTGGAAATCGAGAACGAACATAAATTTTTTGTCGCCCCTCATAACGATAATACTGTTCTGGTGTCCAACTAAATCGCAGGTATGGAACAAACGTCTTCCTTGTAATAAAAATATCTTCTATCGGATTTTTGTCGTCAATAGTTGTGCTTTTGGGAACATTCTTATTTTTAGGTTCGCGAATGTGATATTCAACGCCGGCAGTAGCTACAAAGCCGTTGAATAACTCATAATCGTTAAAAAGTTTTACGTAATAATCTGTGAAATAATCTACCGTGATGTCTTCGAAATTGAGTCCGCTTTGTTGAAGATTTTTTCTTATTTCGTTTATAAATAGCGAGCTGTAGGTTGGAGTTCCAATTCCCACGGATAGCGAAACGCTGCCGTGGTGAAGTGGTTCGTAATTCCAAGTGTTTGTGATATCGGTAACAAACTCTTTACGCTTGAACCTATATTCGGCAAATGCATTTATTTTGAATGTTTTACTCCGTTTCAAATCAAAGTTAAAAGAAGCTTTTTGTCGGTACGTGACTCCATCAATAGATGAATATCCAATCATCAACGGATTCAGCAAACCACTATACCCAATCATGGTTGATTTTACCTTATATTGTGAATCCATAACCATTCGTTGAGCAAATTGTTGTACTTTTTTTTCGTTTTTCACAGAATCTACATTGGCTTTTTGAGCCATTTTCAATTGTTGATTTTGCTCAAAATTTCGGATAACCTCCAATTCTTTTGCTTGCAATGGAATAGCCCTATTCTGTCCCCAAAAAATGGAATCATTGTTTACGGGCACAGAGTCTAATCTCATTCTGAAAAAATCACTGATATTCAGTGTCTTTTCTCTTTTTTTATTTGTCTGCAAAACAACATTGTTGTAATTTACAGAGGCAAGATGGCGACTTGCCACCACATTACCAAGGTATGTTGCTGTGTGATAAATTACGAATTTTACTGGTAAATAATTGGTTATCCAGGTATCGCCCATGGTGATTTCGAACGAAAAATTGGCAAAAGACTCCACGCCTTCGGCATTGAAATGCACAATACGCCATGTTCCGCTTTCGATAACAAAATGACCTTTCAGCAGTTTTTGGTTGTCGTAAATAGGCTTAAAATCAATGGTATAGTAGGTTTTGTTATTTTCAAGTTGAGTTTGCTCCAAATTGTAAATATAATATTTGGCGGTCGAAAACCTAACAGGCATAAAAAAACTTTCGGTATTGGTGGTTTCTCCGTAAACATTGATATTTAGTAGATAAAAAGGAATCATATCTATATCCTTTTTGCTTGTCAGCGTTCCGGTAACATTTTTAATGTCTTGCAAATACACGTTCGGATAATTAAAACTCAGGGTGCTAAGTGTTTCTATTACAGCTTCGTCAGATTTAGGATCGTGAAGTACGAATTGGGGCACAAGATGCGTGTATTTATAGAGAAAATTCTTTTTCAGTGTTTCCACATAAGTGCGCATATAGACATCGGCCGTGTAATTTTCTACTAAGCCGTTATATTTCTCTGCTGCGCTCATCGATCTTTTTAAAACAGTATCAAGCGGAAGCGTGGCTTGACTGAAAACGCTTGAAGTTATAAAAATCGACAAAAATAATATGACCGATCTTTCTTTCATTTCTAATTTACAAAGCTAATTATTTTTGAAAATAGAACGATTTGAATGAGAGTTAATTTTCATAAAGTCCCCGCTTTATTATAGTTAAGTTGTGAATTTATGTCAAAATCATGATTTTTATACCCTAATTCTCACTTTTTAGTACATTTTTTTAAGTGTTAAACTGAATAATTTCTTACTTTTGTGTTCTATAACATAGTTTTATAACATAATAATGAGCAGAAGAGCAAGAGAAATAATTGATCTATCGTCCACTTTAGCAGATATTTGGCGCGTTCTTTCAGATGAAGAGCGTGTGCTGATAAAGAAAAATGCTAGATTTGTCCATTATAAAAAGAATGAAACTATTTATATTGAGGATGAGCAGCCCAAAGATTTGATGTGTTTGCTTAAGGGGAAAGTGAAAATCTACAAAAGCGGAGTAGGTGGAAGAAATCAGATTATCAGGATGATTCGTCCTATTCAATATTTCGGATATCGCGCCTTTTTTGCTCGTGAACCTTATGTTACTGCCGCATCGGCTTTTGAGGCTTCTACCGTTTGCTTTATCTCAATGGATTTAATCGAAGATATGTTGAGGAAGAATGGAAATTTGGCATTATTTTTCATTCAGATGCTATCTTTCGATTTGGGAGTTGCCGATAATCGAGTGGTTAATCTCACCCAAAAGCATGTCAGAGGAAGACTTGCCGAGTCGCTTATCTTCCTTAAAGAAAGCTACGGCGTTGAAGAAGATGGCGCAACCATCAATATTTATTTGGCTCGCGAAGATCTGGCAAACCTTTCTAATATGACTACTGCAAATGCTATCAGAACGCTTGCTAATTTCGTTAACGAACGCATTATTTCACTTGATGGAAGAAAAATAAAAATAATTGACGAGGATAAGTTAATGAAAATAAGTAATATAGGTTGATTGGAACACAATTGTTTGAAATTTTTTTAATGAAAAAACTACAGGTTATTGTATTGGTTATCGCATTGTTGAATAACTTTTTTAGCATTTCGGCTCAAGAAAATATACAGCCCAAAAATATGTTTCAACGGGTGTGGAGCGTGTTTTCAAACTCATCGCTATCAAGCAAAGATTTAATTGGTGATTGGGGATATAAAGGAACCGCCTGTACTTTTGAAACCGAAAATTTGTTAAAAAAGGCCGGAGGCACAATCGTAGCAACCCAAGTAAAGAAAAGCTTCAACGAATATTGTACTAAAATCGGAATAAGTGAAGATAAATCAGATTTCATATTTAAACCCGATAGCACCTATTCTGCAAAATTGGGTTTGCTTAAACTTTCGGGTAAATATAGACTGGATGAAGAACAGAAGCAGGTTACGATGACTTATTTGCGAGGCTTAGGAAGCATAACTGCTAAGGTTCACAGATCGGGCTCCGGATTAAAATTAATGTTTAACGCTGATGGTTTTCTTAAAATGATGAAAACCTTAAGTATATTTACAAAAAATAATTCAGTTGAAGTTTTAGCAGCAATGGCTGATCTTTATGATGGAATGTTGCTGGGCTTCGATTTGGAAATGAAAAAACAACCGTAACTTTCTTTTCGTTTTTTTATATTTTCAGTTTGTTTCAGATAACAAAATTTCGAAAAGTCCTTCTTACCTTTGTATTTCCAAATTATAAACATCGTTACTGATGATAAAACAGATTACTAGAGCGGTTTTTAAATCTTATTATAAATCGGTCGAAAAATTTATCGATAATCCTATCGGTACACAAGAGCAAACATTTTCATACTTGTTGGAACATGGGAGAAATACGCTATTTGGCTATGAAAATCAGTTCAATAATATACAAACTATTTCCGATTTTCAGAAAAGAGTTCCTATTTCAGCTTACGAAAATTTGCGTCCCTATCTCAATAAAATTATTGTAGAAAAGCAACAAAATGTGCTTTGGGATTCACCCGTTAAGTGGTTCGCCATGTCGAGTGGAACCACCGAAGACAAAAGCAAGTATATTCCCGTAACACAAGAATCGTTAGAACATTGCCACTACAGGTGCGGCTATCATATGCTGGGTTTGTATGCGCACAGTTATCCCGATACGGAGTTTTTTCTCGGAAAAACATTGGTGTTAGGCGGTAGCCAGCAAGTAAATAATATTGGCGATAGTGCTTTTACCGGCGATATTTCAGCTATTTTGATGAAAAACCTGCCGTTTATTATTAAGTTGGCAAGAACGCCCGAAGAGATTGCACTACTTCCCGATTGGGAAGAAAAGTTGCAAAGGCTTTCGGATTACGCTGTGAAGGAAGATATAAGAGCCTTTTTAGGAGTTCCTTCGTGGATGTTGGTATTATTGAAGAAAATTGTAACAGATACCGGAAAATCGCTTCCCGATTTGTGGAAAAACTTGGAAGTTTTCTTTCACGGTGGAGTAAGCTTCACCCCATTTCGTGAGCAATACGAAAAGTTAATTCCTACAGAAAAAATGCGTTATTGGGAAACTTATAACGCATCGGAAGGATTTTTTGGAGTTCAATATTCAAGTAAATCCAAAGATTTGTTGCTTTTGCTCGACAACGAAATTTTCTACGAATTTCTTCCGGCAGGAGAATGGGATAAAGAAAATCCACAAGCCGTAACTCTTGCCGATGTTGAGGTTGGCAAGCAATATGCTTTGGTAATATCAACCAGTGGAGGTTTGTGGAGATATAAAGTTGGCGATACCATCGAGTTTACTTCCACCAATCCGCATCTGTTCAGGATTACAGGTCGAACAAAACATTTTATTAATGCATTTGGTGAAGAGCTTATTGTTGATAATGCCGACCGAGCCTTGGAAGAAGCTTGCAAAGTTACCGGCGCGAAAGTTACGGAATACACGGCAGCTCCCATCTACTTTGGAGATAACGGCGGTGGTGCACACGAATGGCTAATTGAGTTTGAAACCAAGCCGACCGATTTAGAGCAATTCATAACTATTTTAGATGAAAATTTAAAAAAACTCAATTCCGATTACGAGGCTAAACGCTCTTACAACTTGTCGTTAAGAAAACCTGTGGTTTGTGTTTTGGAACCGGGTAATTTTTATAAATGGATGAAGTCCAGAGAAAGATCGGGTGGACAAAATAAAGTTCCCAAGCTATCAAACAATAGAAAATACGTTGAAAGTATTTTGACTTTTCTGGGTTTAAAATCCTAAAATAGAATAAAATTGGCTTTCGATGAGATAAAACTGAGAAAGTTTCCGTAAATTTGCACGCTAAAATCGATTTTTATAAAATGAGAGTAAAACCTGTATATTTTTTACTGCTTGCTGTGTTATTGGCTTCGTGCGGTGAGTACAACAATATTCTGAAAAGTACCGATAAGGATTTGAAATATACGTACGCGAAAAAATATTTTGAGGAAGGTAAATACAGTCGCTCTATTACATTGCTTGAAGAATTGGTGCCTTTTTTTAAAGGAACTGGCAGAGCTGAAGAATCGTTATATTTACTGGGACAAAGTTATTATAACTCAAAAGATTATCTCTCTGCAACAGAGATGTTTACTACATATTATAATACCTATCCCAAGGGCGAGTATGCTGAGCCGGCTTTGTTTTATGCAGCCTACGGCTTATATCTCGATTCGCCCGATCCCAAGCTCGACCAAACAAAAACTTACAAAGCTATTGCCGAGTTTCAGCGATATATGGAAGAATATCCACGAAGTGAAAGATCGGAGCAAGCTAAAGGCTATATGTTTGATTTACAGGAAAAATTGGCTCAAAAAGAGTTGTTGGCCGCCCAACTTTATCTGAACTTGGGAAACTATATGGGCAATAATTACGAATCGGCAGTTATAACCGCTCGTGAGGCTATAAAAAGCTATCCTTTTTCGAAATACAATGAAGATTATCAGATGATTATTTTACGTGCTCGTTTCGAATATGCCGAACGCAGTGCATTGGCAGTTCAACCCGAGCGATATCGCATGGTACTTGACGAGTATTTCAACTATAAAAATACTTTTCCAAACGGAAAATATATAGCAGAGGCAGATAAATATTACAAAAAAGCACAAAGTAAAATAGATGCATTGCCATCGTAACTTGCTTGAATTAAAGAATATAAAAGTTTAGAATTAAAATATAAAATGGACTACAGAAGAACAAATGCAACTTCGAATACCGAAACTCGTGACGTAATGAAGCTTGCCGAACCAGTTGGAAATGTTTACGAAATGGTTCGTATAATCAGTAAAAGAGCTAATCAACTTTCTGTTGAAATGAAACAAGATCTTGACACTAAATTGCAGGAATTTGCTTCATACACCGATAATTTGGAAGAGGTTTTTGAAAATCACGAACAAATAGAGATTTCACGCTTCTACGAAAAACTTCCCAAACCCGCGCTAATAGCTTTGCAGGACTGGAAAGAGGGAGAAGTTTATTATCGTAATCCCGCAAAAGAAAAAGAACAGTTTTAATAGAAAAGTATGCTTCAGAGAATTCAAACTGTATTTTTAATACTTGCATCAGTTTGTATGTTGGTGGCTACGGTAACACCTTTAGCTTCTTTTTTCTACAACGGAGATCCCGTAGTTTTTGAGGCAATGGGAATGCACCGAAACGGAAATCTCGAAAACTCTACATGGGCACTTTTTGTTATTGGTGCATTTAGTAGTCTTTTAGCTATTATAACCGTTTTTTTATTCAAAACCAGGATGTTACAAATCAGAATATCCATCTTCAATATTTTTCTGATGGTGGGTTTTTATCTTTATTTCGCATTTTTGATTTTTCGTATCAATCCTGAAGCCGGATTACAATTTCAAAAAATTGGTGTTGGTATTATTATGCCGGTTATTGCTATTATTTTTACTTACCTTGCTATTCGTAAAATTGGTGCCGATGAGGTTTTGGTGAGGTCATTGAATCGGTTGAGGAAATAACATACAATTTATAAAATATAAAAGGGCAAAGTGTTTTTTAATTATACTTCGCCCTTTGTTTTTTATGTGTCGTAAATATCAATTTCAATTCTTCTCAATCCTTCTGGGTTGAACCATATTTTCCGGTTTTAGAATTTCGTCCAACTTATCCTTTTCGATTAAGTTATTCTCCAGTACAATTTCATAAACACCTCTGCCTGTTTTCAATGCTTCGGTAGCCACTTTTGTGGAGTTTTCGTATCCGAGATATGGATTGAGAGCGGTAACCAAACCAATACTGTTCAATACCATATCTTTTAAATGCTCTTCGTTGGCGGTAATTCCAACAATACATTTGGTTCGTAGCGTGTTGATACCGTTGATAAGCATTTCAATGCTTTCCATCAATGAATAGGCAATAATGGGTTCCATAACATTCAACTGAAGTTGTCCGGCTTCGGATGCCATGGTTACGGTTAAATCGTTTCCGATAACCCGATAAGCAATTTGGTTGACAACTTCGGGAATAACCGGATTTACTTTTCCGGGCATAATGGAAGAGCCGGGCTGCATGGGTGGTAGGTTAATTTCATTCAATCCTGTTCTTGGACCGGATGACAATAACCGTAAATCGTTACACATTTTCGACAATTTAACTGCTAATCGTTTGAATGCCGACGAATTTGTAATGAAAACCGTAGTATCGCTGGTAGCTTCTATCAAGTTATCGGCTGCTACAACATTAATTCCCGATACTTTTGCTAAATGGCGAGTACAAATTGCCGTGTATTCCGGATCGGAATTAATTCCTGTTCCAATAGCTGTTGCACCCATGTTGGTTTCGAGAAGCAATATCCGATTTTGCTCCAAACGCTGAATTTCTTCTTGCAGGTTTGTGGCAAACGCTTCAAATTCTTGTCCCAGAGTCATGGGTACGGCGTCTTGTAGTTGCGTGCGTCCCATTTTTATGACTTGTGAAAACTCTTTTCCTTTTTCGCGCAACGCATCGATTATTTTCACCCATGATTTCTGCAGCTCAACAATACTTCTGTAAAGCGCAATTTTTAGGGCAGTAGGATAAGCATCGTTTGTAGATTGAGATAGGTTTACGTGATTGTTGGGATGACAATGTTTGTAATCTCCCTTCTCGAATCCCATAATTTCCAATGCTCGGTTGGCAATTACTTCATTGGCATTCATGTTGGTTGAAGTGCCTGCACCTCCTTGCACCATATCTACCACAAACTGATCGTGAAACTTTCCACTTTTAATTTCGTTACAAGCTTCAACAATAGCATTTGTAATAGTGGAGTCTAATAATCCAAGTTCGTGATTAGCCAGTGCTGCAGCTGCTTTTACATCGGCTAAACCTAAAATAAATTGCGGATAATGATACAGTTTCGAACGGCTGATTTCGAAATTTTCCAGCGCCCGCATAGTTTGAACGCCAAAATAATATTCCACGGGAATTTCCATATTCCCGATAAGATCGTGCTCCGTGCGTGTTTTACCACTGAGCTTAATAGATGTTTTGTCCATAATAAAATGATTATTTAAAGTAATTCAAGATTAATTGTAGTATTGGTTTTTTCTTTTTTGCAAAGTTAGGTATAATTTCGATTTAAAGCTACTTTCAGTGTTTTTAAAATATATTTTACTCCAATTCATTAGCTTTACAAAAATAGGAGCCACATTGCGCGGCTCCTATCGTAAAAGTTATTAAGATTTTATTTGAATTTAAAATGTCCAATCTTTTGAAGTTTTTGCATTATCTGTTTTTACAGGAACAGAAGTTTTTGTTTTTATCGGTTTATTTATTGTGTTTTGTACGCCCGTCCCTTTATAATACTGCAATACATTGGGCATAATTTGCTGAATGCGTGCAATTCGCTTTTCATCTGTAGGGTGAGTACTCAAAAATTCGGGAGGGGCACCACCTTGAGAGCTTTGCGCCATTCTTGTCCAAAACGGAACAGCCGATTGTGGATTATAACCTGCCAAAGCCATAACGATAAGACCGATTTCGTCGGCTTCGTATTCTTGTTTACGAGCATATGGCATCATTACACCAAATTGTGCGCCAAGTCCAAAAACTTGTTGCCCGATTTGTGCACCAACCGAGTTTCCTAATAATCCTCCGGCTATTGCTCCACCATATTGGAGCGCCATTTTCTGACTGATACGCTCTTGAGAGTGCCGTGCGATAACGTGAGCAATTTCATGACCTACCACCACAGCCAATGCGTCTTCTGATTGTGTTACCGGCAGTAAGCCTTCAAAAATAACAATTTTTCCACCGGGCATGGCAAAAGCATTCACGCTTTTATCTTTTACTAAATTAAATTCCCATTGATAATACTGTAGTTCAGATTCGTAGCCATTACTTTTGTAAAATGTTTCTACTGCATTGGCAATTCGAGAGCCTACTCGTTTTACCATTTCGGCGTTCGATGTGCTTCTTTCAAGAGGGGCGGTACGTATAAAATCTTGATACTGCTGTAAACTAAGCGCAAGCACTTGTTCGTTGGAAACCAAATTTAATTGTTGTCTTCCTGTGAAAGGAACGCTTCCGCAGGCATGTAGAATAGCTAGCGTAACGATCATTATAAAGGAAAATTTTGCCGATTGAATAATTTTTTTTCTTTCCATAGTTCTTTCTTGTTGTTAATTTTTTTCTTTTCCAGAAAACTGTAATATTTTGTTTAAAATATTTCTCTATATTATTAATAACATTTTTTCGTGCAAGTAGTTTAATTTGGTGTCGATGTTTTTTGATTTTACTGCAAAATGTGTTTAATAATCTTGAAGATTACCTCTGATAGCTTATTTTATGCGTTTTATTTTAAACTGTATAAGCAAAATCACCGTCTACTCTATTTGCAAATCACATGAAAAAAAAGTATCTTTGGACGTTTTTTCAGCCCTAAAATAATATATGTCATTAAAAGATAGCAACGAAGAGAATTTTGAAGATAAAGATAAGCAAATGAATCAGGAAGAGGAAGATATTGTCTTTTCCGGTTCTTCGCAACACTCCAATCCTAAGATTACCACCCGATTAGCCGAAGACTCGCCTATGAACCTTTCCCGAATGTATCAGGACTGGTTTTTGGATTATGCATCGTATGTGATTTTGGAACGTGCAGTACCACACGTTACCGATGGATTAAAACCCGTACAACGACGCATTTTGCACGCTATGAAGCGAATGGATGATGGGCGGTACAACAAGGTGGCGAATATTATCGGGTTTACCATGCAGTTTCACCCGCACGGCGATGCTTCTATCGGCGATGCGCTTGTTCAACTTGGTCAAAAAGATTTACTGATTGATTGTCAGGGAAACTGGGGAAACGTGCACACCGGAGACGGAGCCGCTGCTCCTCGATATATTGAGGCGCGCTTAACAAAATTTGCTCTCGAAGTACTTTTTAATGCTAAAACTACCGAGTGGAAACCATCGTACGACGGTCGAAACAAAGAACCTATAACTCTTCCGGCAAAATATCCTTTACTTTTAGCACAAGGCGCTGAAGGTATTGCTGTTGGATTAACTTCTAAAATTTTGCCACACAATTTTAATGAACTTTGCGATGCATCTGTTTCTTACCTTCAAGGCGAAGAATTTAAGCTGTTTCCTGATTTTCAGGATACATCGATGTGGAGAGATACAACGATGGTGAACGTGGCGGATCGGTAAAAGTGCGTGCTTCAATAAAAAAACTTGATAATAGAACCCTGATTATAACAAGTTTACCTTTCGGAAAAACAACTGCTTCCGTTGTTGAATCTATCATTAAGGCAAATGAGCGTGGAAAGATAAAAATTAGAAAAGTAGATGATATAACGGCAGCAGAAGTTGAAATTCAGGTTCAGCTTGCTCCCGGTGTTTCGTCCGACAGAACCATTGATGCGCTTTATGCATTCACGGATTGCGAAATTAATATTTCGCCTAACTGCTGTATTATTGAAGATGATAAACCGCATTTTCTAACAGTTAGCGATGTACTTCGCACTTCAACCGATCGTACTAAAGAACTGCTTCGCATGGAGCTGGAAATCGAAAAGAAGGAGAAACAGGAAGCGCTACTTTTTGCATCGCTCGAAAAAATATTTATCGAAGAGCGTATTTATAAGGATAAAGAATTTGAGAACGCTAAAAATATGGAAATCGCCGTTGCGCATATCGATAAACGGCTGGAACCATATAAACCTACATTTGTTCGAGAAATAACTTCGGAAGATATTTTGAAGTTGATGGAGATTAAAATGGCGCGTATCTTGAAGTTCAATTCTGATAAAGCGGATGAGAATATTGCCAAATTCAAGAGCGATATCGAAGAGATAGACCATAATTTGGATAACTTGATCGATTATGCTATTTCGTGGTACTTGATGTTGAAGGAAAAATACGGTAAAGACTATCCGCGTAAAACGGAAATTCGCAGTTTCGAAAATATTGAAGCCGTCAAAGTTGCCGAAGCTAATGAAAAACTATATATCAACCGCGAAGAAGGATTTATCGGTACAGGATTGAGAAAAGATGAATTTGTTTGTAATTGTTCCGATATTGACGACATTATTGTATTTTTCAGAGATGGAAAGTATAAAGTAGTGAAAGTGAGCGATAAAATGTTTGTTGGCAAAGGAATTTTGTATGCCAATGTTTACAAAAGGAATGACAAACGCACTATTTATAACGTGATTTATCGCCACGGAAAAACCGGCTCGCACTATATTAAGCGATTTTCGGTAACGGGCGTAACGCGCGACAGAGACTACGATGTGTCGCAAGGAAAAGCCGGTTCGCGAATCGTATATTTCAGTGCTAATCCCAACGGTGAAGCCGAAACCGTGAGAATTATTCTAAAACCGAAACCACGCCTGCGAATCTTGCAGTTTGAGAAAGATTTTAGCGAAATATCTATTAAGGGTAGGGGATCGATGGGAAATATCTTGACCAAAGCAGATGTGCATCGTATTCAACTTAAACAAAAAGGTGTTTCTACGCTGGGTGGACGCAAAGTGTGGTTTGATCCTGATGTATTACGCCTCAATTATGACGAAAGCGGTTTTTATTTAGGCGAGTTTGAAGGAGATGATCAAGTGCTGGTGGTTTACCAAAATGGTAATTTCCATACTTGCAGTTTCGATTTGAGTAACCATTTCGAGCCTAATTTTGTCCGAGTTGAGAAATATGACGAAGATAAAATATGGTCTGCCGCTCTTTTTGATGCCGATCAGAATTATGCTTATCTAAAACGTTTTACTTTTGATGCCAGCGATAAAGCGGCTAACTTCTTGGGTGAAAATCCCGACTCCAAGTTGTTTTTGCTGACTGATGTGGTTTATCCGCGCGTTGAGGCGATATTTGGAGGTGGAGATGATTTCCGTGAGCCAATCGAAATTGACGTGGAAGAGTTTATCGGTGTAAAAAGTTTCAAGGCCAAGGGAAAACGTGTCTCCAATTACGAAGTAAAAGATGTGAAAGAACTGGAACCTACGCGTTTCCCCGAAGAAGAGAAAGAAAAACCATCAGAAATAGAGATTGAAGCCGAAGAGCCTATTAATGATGCCGATTTACTTGATGAGATTACCGGACAAATGAGTTTATTTTGATTAGCTACATTCCTGTTTTAGCCAATAAATAATAATCCAAAATTACCATTGCTGCCATGGCTTCCACAATGGGAATGGCACGAGGGAGAACGCATGCATCGTGTCGTCCGTGAGCTTTAATGGTAGTATTGTTTCCGTAAATATCTACGGTTTGTTGTTCCGTCATAATAGTGGAGACGGGTTTGAAAGCTACCCGAAAATAAATATCCTGTCCGTTGCTAATTCCGGCTTGAATACCGCCGGAGTTATTAGTGCGAGTATTGATTTTTCCGTTATCATCGAAAAACGAATCATTCATTTCCGATCCCCGTTTACTTACTTCAAAACCGCTTCCGTATTCAAACCCTTTTACAGCATTGATACTGAGCATAGCATTTCCTAATGCTGCATGTAATTTACCAAAAACCGGCTCACCAAGACCAACGGGCGCTCCCTGAATTACGCAAGTAACAACTCCGCCAATGGTATCGCCTTTGTATTGTACTTCTTTGATAAGTTGAATCATTTGTTCTGCTTTTTCTGCATCAGGACAGCGAACGGGAGTGTTTTCAATGGTAGAAAAGTCGTATTTTTTGTAATCGTTTTCCAGTTTAATTTCTCCAACCTGTGATGTGTAGGCGATAACCGAAACGTTAATCTGTTTCAGATACAATTTTGCAATAGCTCCGCCCACAACGCGGGCAATGGTTTCACGTGCCGAGGAACGGCCGCCACCTCGATGATCGCGAATGCCGTATTTTTGAAGATACGTGTAATCGGCGTGCGAAGGGCGGTAAACATCTTTCAGGTTATCGTAATCGAGCGAGTGTTGATTTTCGTTTTTAATCATAAAGCCGATAGGAGTTCCTGTTGTTTTTCCTTCAAAAACTCCGGAAAGGAAAATCACTTTATCCGATTCCACTCTCGGTGTCGTAATACGCGATTGTCCCGGGCGACGTCTGTCGAGCTCATTTTGAATAAAATCCAAATCTAATTTAATTCCCGGAGGACATCCGTCGATAATTCCACCAACAGCTTCGCCGTGCGATTCACCAAACGATGTTAACCTGAAAATATTTCCAAAAGTGTTCATTTTATATATTAATTGCTGTATCTCAAAATCAAAAAAAGTGTAAAGACGGTGAGTGACCGTCTTTACAAATTATAATTAGCCTTAACAGCCACAACTGCAACCACCGCAATCTCCGCTGTTGCAACCGCTACCATTCGAAAATAGAGCAGCAATTTCTTCGGGCGATGCATCGCGAACACCTTGCACGGTACCTTCAAAATGCATAGTTTCACCTGCCAACGGATGGTTAAAATCCATGGTTACCGTATCGTCGGTAATTGAAACTACAGAGCCCATCAGACGATTTCCGTCGGAATCCATCATAGGTAAAGTGTTGCCTTCGAAAAGCATTTCTGTGTCTATCTTACCATCAACTTCGAAAATGTTTTTGGGTAAATCGATAATTCTTGAGTCGTCAAAGTCACCGTAAGCTTCCTTCGGATTTAGCGTAAATTTGAATTTGTCGCCTTCCGTAAGTCCATAAATATTGTCTTCGAATGCTTTTAGCATTGAGTTTGTACCGAAAATAAATTCGAGTGGTTTTTCGGTAGTTGCTTGTTCCATAAGTTCACGTTCTTCGCCTTCACCTACGTTAAGATCGTATGTTAGGGTTACGTATTTGCTGTCAGAAATTTTCATTGATGTTGTTTTTATTATGATTAAGTTTTGTGTAAAATTCAACAATATGTTGGAGAAATAGTTTTATTCGTTTATGGCTTTTTTTAGATTATTAAGCGCTTTTTCGATGTTCGAACGAGGAGTTCCCACGTTCAATCGCATAAATCCTTCGCCTTCTTTACCGAAAACTTCACCGTCGTTAAGTGCCAATTTTGCTTTGTTTACAAACAGGTTGACTAATTCTTTCTGCGTGAGTTTTAAATCTCTGCAATCTAACCAAACAAGAAATGTGGCTTCGGACTTAATTACTTTGATTTGTGGGATATTTTTCTTTAGGTAGTTATCCACAAAATCGATATTTTTTTGGATGTATGCAAGAACTTCGTCAAGCCACTCTGCACCATGATTGTAAGCCGCTTCGGTTGCTACCAAAGCCGGAATGGTGCCCTGATCGAGTTCGCGTGGAATTAGATAATCTAAATATCTGTTTCTTAACTCTTTATTGTGAATAATAGCAAAAGAACTGACAATTCCGGCAATATTGAATGTTTTACTCGGAGCCATAAGTGTGATGCTGTTTTCTCTTGCTTTTTCCGAAACAGTGGCGAAAGGCAAATGCTTGGATCCGGATAGGATTAAATCGGAATGAATTTCATCGGAAATGACCAAAATATTGTTGTTGTAACAAATTTCTGCCAGTTGTTTCAGCTCATCTTTATTCCATACCCTTCCAACAGGATTGTGGGGACTACAGAAAATGAGCATTTTACAATCGTTTTCTGCTATTATTTTCTTTAATCCTTCGAAATTGATTTTGTATTTTCCGTCTTCTAAAACTAAAGGATTATTTATAACTTGTCGGTTAAGTAACTCGGTAACAATGCGAAACGGATGATAAACGGGTGGTTGGATAATTATCTTGTCATTTTTTTCAGTAAACGTATCAATAGCAAAAGCAAAACCTTTGACTACACCCGGAACAAAGGTTATTTCATTTTCAAGAACTTGGTAATCGTGTCTGTTTTTGAGCCAATTGATAATGGATAGATAATATTTATCATAAGCAATTGTATATCCGAAAATGCCGTGCTTGGTTCTTTCCAATAGTGCTTCGGTAATTGCAGGAGGCGACAAAAAATCCATATCTGCAACCCACAGGGGTATAAGATCATCTCGCCCGAAAACAGTTTTTAATTTACTCAATTTCACGCTGTGCGAGTTTGATCGGTCGATGATTTCGTCGAAGTTATATTTCATTTTAATAATAGCTGCTTTTGAGTTTTTTATCATTTTTTGCTTTAAATCCCCCAAAGTTAAGTGATTCGACAGCTAATCCAACCATGAATTGATGCGAAACTATTTTTGTGATAATATTATTTATATCGGTTTTGTAAAAGTCGCCGAGATATCCGGTGCGGATAGTAAAGTTATTGAGGTGAATATCAACGGTGAAATAGTTTCGTAGCGCCAGCTGGTTATGGGGCGATGCAAATTGTACGGTGCTTTTTCCGTTTCCTAAAGAGAAAATTTCGTAATAAGATTGCCTATATTGGGGAGAAAAAAATGCTCCCACAACCGGACTACTTACTTGCCAACGAAAAGTAAATCTTCGCCAGTTATAAATAGCCATTGCTGATAAATTGAGGTTTACGGAGGTTTTTAACGAACCGGGATTGTTGGAATTTCGCACGTTGTAAATACCTCCCAATGAGGTGTCTAATCCGCTACCACCCAGAACTTGAAATTTCTCGTTTTTGAAAAAAGAATATAGTCCATTTATATTGTAAGAGATTTCGCCAAAATATTCGGATGCCGATGCGGATGGATTTTTAGTAAATGCCAGTTGTATCTGAAATTGCTGTTGCAAGAGTAATTTTTCGTTGAAATACTTGGTTGGGCTGATGCGATCGTGTAATAACGACATTGTTAAGCCGCTATACTCCAAAGGAGACAAATAGGTATCGGTGAGGAAAGCTCTACCCAAACCCAAAAGTGTAGCTTGATTGGTGGATTTTGGTACACTTTCCTGAGCTGAAAGTGGGATTAAACAAATTGTTAAAAATAAAGTGATTATTATTTTAATTTCAGCCGATAAACTTTTCATTTTTACATTTGTCGAGTAAGGTTTTTTAAACCTAATCTAAATTACTTCTTGATTTTATATTCAATGTACAAAAGTAAGAAAATATTTAGATAAAAGTGATTGCTGCCTGTGTAAAAGTCGGTTTATTTTAACGATAGCTTTTTTCGAAGAAAGGAGGGATGTAAAAGTTGAAAAACTATAAGTGATATATCCAAAAAAACTATTTCGGTATTGTTATCAATATGGATAATTGCAATAAAATAAGCTTTTATATACTCTGAAATCACCTGATTTTATGGGATAGTTCAAAATTGGGCGTTTTAGTTTCCGGTTAACTGTTTATTTTTTTATACATTTGCACATTCAATAAAACAATAAGATTATGAAAAACTACTTTCTACTAATTATTTTACCGGCTTTTTTGCTCGGAGTTATCTCTTGTAAACAAACAAAAACTGAATCCGAAGATGGTAAATGGATGTTGGTTTGGGAAGACGACTTTAAAGGAAAACAAATCGATACAACCAAATGGGCTAAAATTCCTCGTGGAAAAAGCGACTGGAATAATTACATGAGCGATTATGATGAGTTGTACGTTATTGAAGATGGCAACTTGGTACTTCGAGGTATACAAAACAACGTTTTACCCAATGACACAGCTCCTTTCATAACGGGAGGCGTTTACACCAAAGGCAAAAAAACGTTTGGACTTGGGCGACTGGAAATAAGAGCGAAGTTAAATTCTGCAAAAGGTGCTTGGCCGGCAATCTGGATGCTTCCGGAAGAAGGGAAATGGCCTGATGGAGGTGAGATTGATATTTTGGAAAGATTAGGGCATGACAAATTTATTTATCAAACCGTACATTCCAGATATACACAAACCGATAGTTTGAGAATTAATCCTCCTGCTAGTTCAATTGTAGGTATGAATCCCAACAATTTCAACGTTTATGCCCTTGAAAAATATCCGGACAGTTTGGTTTTTTATGTGAACAATACCCGCACGAAAAACTATCCGCGAATAGAAACCGAGCACGAAGGACAATTTCCATTTGTGGATCAGGAGTTTTATTTGTTGTTAGATATGCAATTGGGAGGCAGTTGGGTAGGAGCGGTTAATCCTGCAGAACTGCCTGTAGAAATGCATATTGATTGGGTGCGTTATTACGAGCCGAAAAAATAAAAAAAGAAAGATATATTTGTTTAGCTATAACGTGCAATGCGGTTTTAACCGCATTGCGCAACCTTTTTTTTAGCTTTACTTATATTGGAAATGAGTGATTAAATAATCTGTCCTCTGCTAACTGTACATATTTTGTTTGGGGACGACCATAGTTGGTGTACGGATAAATGCTGATTCCGCCACGAGGTGTGAAAATTCCGGTAACTTCTATATATTTCGGATTCATTAATTTAATGAGATCTTTCATGATGATATTCACGCAGTCTTCGTGAAAAGCACCGTGGTTGCGGAAACTAAACAGATACAGTTTTAACGATTTACTTTCTACCATTTTTACATCGGGAATGTAATCGATTCGAATGGTGGCAAAATCGGGTTGTCCGGTAATTGGGCATAAACTCGTGAACTCAGGGCAATCAAATGTTACCCAATAATCGTTTTCCTGATGTTTGTTCTCAAAGGCTTCCAACACTTCAGGAGCATAGTCTTGTTTGTATTCTGTTTTTTTGCCAAGAAGGCTTAAATCTTTGGTTTGAGGCATTGTTTGTATTGTAAATTGATTATTATTCAAATATAATACGAAAAAAAATACAAATAAAATATTCCTTTATTTTTCTGCAAAAAGATAGAATTATGTCCTGAAAAGTAATTGTAAAAAACTTTAGATAATTACAAAAACGGCTGTTTCAATATATCTTTGAAACAGCCGTTAGTATTTTATTCAATAAATTACTGAATTATTTCTTTTGAAAATTTACGTTTAACTTGAGCGTAATTTTAATGTCTGAATCCAGTTTTTCACTTGCTGTTACTACTAAATCTAACTTTGTGGACTTTGTTTTCAACATTTCGTTTACTATTTTCTGAAGAAAAGCAATTTCTTGTGGTGATTTAAAAGTTTGATCTTTGGCTACCTTGCCTAAAGAGTGGCTTAAGGTTTTATTGTCTTTAACCTGAATGGTTAGATTAGAGAGTTCTAATTTGTTTTTTATGCCTGTTACTGAAATAAAAGATACATTAGATACTGTTGCTCTTGTTGGGGTTACTTTAGCACTTGTTACTTTGCTAAAATCGGTTAGTTTTAATTCTTTAGATGCTGTGTTACTTCCTTTTATGGGTTTAACTACAAATGCCAACTCCGAAGAATCTGCTATTGTATTGCTTATTCTTGGAGTGTCTTTTTTACATGAAACACTCAAAATAACTAATGCCATCAAAGGCAAAATTGTAAATAACTTTTTCATAAATAATTTTTTTTAAATAAGTAATTAATTGGAATAAAATTGGAAAATAGTTCGGTTTAGTCGAGTTATTGTAATTATTTTCTAAAACTTTCTATTTTCGTTTTATCCTTCGAAAAGAAGACGACACTTTTCCGAAATACCCTTATATAACCATTGTTAAAAAAATAAAAAGATACGGGGATGGATAGGGGAGAGAGAAAAGTGATTGTAAAAGATAGCTTACTATATTTTAAAATTAGCTCGCACAGATTGGGAAATTGATCATTTATTTATGAAAAGTCACGAGGCAACTCATTATCTTTTTTGTGGAATAGAAAACAAGCGCCTCGTGGACAAAGTAGAATGAAAAAAATATGAAGATTGTTGGGTGTCAATTATTGCAAACCCAATATATTTTTAATAAACTGTTGTGTTTATTGTTGGCTTCACAACTACATGACTATGATTTATCAAATACCCCCATGTGTAAACTGTTAATAATAATTAAATATCTCGAGGGTATTATAAATACATGGTTAAAGATAGCTCTGATGGAGAGAATGTATCTTTAGAATCATATCGATTTCAATTTCAATAAGATTTTTATAAATACATAGGGGTTTTTAAAAAAAACACGTCATGTAAGTGTAGTTATTGAAAGAAATAACTTCGAGTTTAGCATTCAAGGAAAATGAAAGTATTAAGAAAGTTATTAATAGTGCTTGCTGTTCTAATTTTTCACCCTTATACATTTACTATAAATGCGCAAGGTGTGAAAAATCATGAATTTAAAATGTTTTATGGAACGGCTTACTCCGGAAGTGTGTCCGATATGTTTGGTGCAAATTTTGGCAACGATGGTTCGGATTATCGTAATTTTAAGATGGGTTCTTTTGGCGTTGTAGGTACTGGATATAGATTTACCATTAATAGATTTAAAGTAGGATTAGATTTAGGTTTTTCTACTGTTAAAGAAGAGTTTTATAAGAACGATAAATTACCTGCCCAAATTTATTACCAATATAGATTTTTGGTGCTGCCGGTGGGAGAATTTACTTATTACAGAAATAGATTTTTGCGTTTTTACGGAGCTATTGGAGCAGGTATTATTGTTTCGCGTAAAGTGAATAAAGATGATAAGATAAACGCTATAATGAACAATGAATTTGCCTATCAAATAAATCCTGTGGGATTGAGAGTTGGA
>JAUNUM010000013.1 GCA_030538215.1 Bacteroidia bacterium | reverse complement strand
GATAAAAGAATTAATTTTGTATAAAACCTGTAACGGTTATTTAGGACTAGTCAAATTGTATTTTTAAAATAATCCTGTTTACCTATTTATATTTAAAACAATTTCATACGTACTGTTCGGCTTAAAGTCAGCATTATATATTAGAATGAAATTTTCATCTATTGCGCACTCCCAATGTTGATTCTCTGCCAAACGCGGATTTTTTAATCGTTTCGGAAAAAAATAGCTAAAAGGCAAATCCAATACGTGTTCTTTCTTAAAATCATCACCCTGCATCCGTTTCAAGCTAAAATTAGGCTTAGTAGTAATGGCAAGTATGCACTTATTACCTTTTATGCGTTGCTTAACCGTGAAGTCTGTTTCCTCTTTCAATTCTTTCAAACGCACATTCCACGCCGGGTCGCCATAATACACCAGCACGTCTCTGTCGTGAAGAAAACCTCGCTGATCACGCGTAGGAGTTTTTTCCATCACGCTTTGCATTAATTCGAGATTTTTGACATAACTCTTATCAAATAAATAATTGATGTTTTGCAGCTTGGGAGACACTTTATTTAATTGATACAACATGTCTTGTTGATTAAGAAATGTAGCTTCAGATAACGTATAACGACCGGAGTTTGTAAGCCAATATTTAAGTGCTCCCCAACCATTTCGGCCATGCCACGTAGTAACTACATAGCCAATCATAGCTGTAACATTGGCACTATTAAGCCACGCCACGGCCATTGATTCGGGAGTATTCATTATATTCCCTATCAAGCAATTACCAATAGGTAAATAAACACGCCGTTTTCCTGATTCAATTAAGTTTTCTTTGCCTGTAGGGAAATCGGCATACAAAATACCATCCTCCGACTTTATGTTACCAATGGAATAAGGCATTTCCAAATTCATTTCAGTTGCATGTGAAGCGGTAACGATGAGATCCGGATCATAATCACGATAAAATTCATAAAACTTCCGCAACGTATTTGGTTCCTTATCCCACCCTGAAAACTCTCTGCGACTGTTTTCGGGTACTTCCATCAATTGGGTTACTTTTTCCTTTGTAACAGAAGTTTCACCTTTTTTCTTCTCGCCCACAACACCTTTCTTGTGGTCATCCACATAAGCAAATGTATCAAACCATTTGCCATTATTAATTTCTTGAATGGTGCTCACACAGCTCTTGACAATTAAAGGTTTTTCACTGTTCTTCACCATTTGCAATGCACTTTCTGGAGTATAACCGGTAATGATTCCCCATAAAAAATCCGTATAAGGATCATCATCAACCTGTCGGGCAAAACGATTAATATCAAAGACAAATTCACGTCCAATATTTTCCGGCTTCTCCACTATGGCTACATAGCGAGGCTTAATTCTACGCAGCTGAGGTAAAACTTCTCGCGGAATGCTATCGTAATACAGAATATTAGCTTTGTGTTTCTTTTGAAGCGCAGAAATTACCTCACTCCACTCCTTATTGTTTTTTAATCTTTTATTTGAAATAACGGTATAAGCCTCTTTTTGGGCGAAGGCAGCAAGGCAAAAAGCCATTAAACCTAAAATAAGAATATTTTTTTTTATCATTTTAATTATGTTTTAATTATCTCACAGACCTTGAAGCCGTTTCAACGTTTCAATTGTTGCCAATGATGCTGGGTGGCTCATCATGGAATTGACGATTATTCCCTCTCTGTCAATTAACATGAACCGGGGAACGGCTCGTATATCAAACGATTTGACAAAAGGAGCATCCTCTTCACATCTTAACATAATTCCGGATAAGTTCTTTTCTTTTATAACTCTTTTCCAATCCTGAACATTAGAATCAATTGAAATACTCACAAATACGATATTTCTATCGGATAACTTTTCTTTCATTGATTGAATGCGCGGCTTGGCAGCTAAGCAGGCGGAACACCAAGATGCCCACACATCAATATAGACATACTTTCCCTTAAAGTCCTGTATTCTCACCTCATCTCCATTTTCCGCTTCAAAACAAAAATCAGGAAACTTCTCACCCGGTTGCAGAATTTGGTTTTGTGCCGAAAGCGTAAAGGTTGCAATAAAAAAGGAAAATAAAACTTTCAAATAAACTATTTTTTTCATCATTACTTCTTACTCTGTATATTATTGGCGATTTTGTGAACATCTAAATTTTGAACCAGAAAATGCTCGTACAATAAATTATATCGCTGATGTAAAAAAGGATACTCTGCCGGAGGATACTTAGCGTCAAATTCCTCTTTAGTCAAGTATATCATTATTTTTACAAACGACAAAAAATCGCCGTCGTCGTTCTGCACATACCAAGGATGAAACGCTCTAAACCCTTCAAACTCGCCTTCAATAAGATCCACAAAACCACGCTTCAGATAATAATTGGGAGAGTTTTTATCTAATCGTTCAAGGGGCGGCGTGGTATGGTTTGCCATAGTCGCAAACTCCGAAGGGCGCGTAATATAGCCATTATTCATCATCTTCATAATTACTTCAAAAGCCACGCGACATTGGTAGGATTTCAAAAAATCCGCATCTTCAAATTTGCTTTTAGGAATACAGAAAGCCCAGTAATCCATCCCCGTTGTTCTAATATCGTAATCATCGGATCGAACGTAGTAATACTCCAGTTCTGTTGTTCCGGGCGGCATTCGCGAACGCAGCGTCATTGTGTAAAGACTATCAGTTAGGAAAACATAAATCGGCAATACTTTGTGCATCACGCGTTGATCGAAAGATTCTAAAATCCGATGCTCAATCAAATCAATATAAGTGGGTAAATTTTCTGTAGATAAATCCGTTATATGATACGTTACGTCAGCGGCTGGCAATTGCCATGAATTATCATAGTCTTTCGGCTTCAGGTTCTTGTATATTATATACACACCGTACTTCTTTGCTATTTCTTCAATCTGCTTGTCTTCGTTTGTATTTCCTTGTGGAAATTCGAACCTCACAAAATCGATATGTTGCTTCTGCAACACCTCTTCTTTCTTACAACCAATGAGAAGAAGAATGGAGAAGAGAGACAACAAACACTTTTTTAAATATATATTTATTTTCATATTGTTGTTATTTTTATTGATTATTTACCTGGATGATTCGGTGTTAAGTTTTTATTTAGCTCCAATGTCCAAAAAGGAATAGGCAAAACATATCGTTTATCTTTCGGGTGCAATGTAAAATCCAAAGTTGTTGTTTCATCAACATGCCAACGATGCTTAATCTCAGGCATACCGTATCTTTTCAAATCAAACCAGCGATGACCTTCAAAACACAGCTCCTTACGTCTCTCTTGTTTTATAGCATCAATCAATACCTCTATAGATTCCTCTTTTAAAGAAAAATCAGTATTGGTCTTATATCGATTCATTCTAAGCGTGTTTATTGCTTGTACTGCTTTTACTTTGTGTTCATTTTTACCTGCTTTTGCCAACATTGACGAAGCCTCGGCCAAGTTCAAGTATGCTTCCGATAATCGGAAAGCACGCCCAAATTGGTTGTTAGCAGTAATTAAACCGGTATTTCTGGCTATAGATATTTTAGAGTATGGAGTATAGTTGCCGGTATTATATTGGTTTACAAAATACCAAGTCTTCCTCAAATCGTCATTTTCATAAGAAGACATTAACTCTTGAGATGGAACAAAAATCGTAATTTGTCTATACCCAATTCTCCAGCGATCTATAGCGAAATCAAATATATCTGTTGCATTTCCATACAACCAAATAGTTTCAGGAGAGTTAATCGAAATAAAGTTGTAAGGAGAATTCCCTGTAATGGTATTAAGGTCTAAAAGTTTAAAATTCGTGTCGTCTAACACTTTTTGTGCATATAAACTTGCTTTTTCCCAATTTTCCATATACAAATACACACGCGACAATAAAAGATTCACCATAGGCAAACTAACTCTATAATCACGTTTGAATTGTAGATCAATAGGCATCTTCAAATACAACTCTTCCGAAGCATGTAGGTCTGACAAAATCTGAGCGTAAACCTCCTCTACCGTATTCCTTTTCAAGGGCTCGTCTTGCATCTTACTGCTTGTTCTGATAGGGATTCCGGGAGAAGATTTGTCTATATTGTAGGGTAAAGCAAAAACGTTTACTAAGTAAAAATGGTAATAGCCTCTCAATGCAAAAGCTTGTGCCTTTACCATATTCTTCTCGATCTCTGTACCCATTGATCCTTCGATATAATCCATAACTGCATTGGTTCCTAATATTTTTGTATATCCGTTTTTCCATATATTGGTTCCGGTTTCATGTATTCCTGCTTCCGAAAATTTATGGAACATATTTACATCCCACGAAAAAGCTGCTGCAAGTGCAGGGTAGCGATTCTCGTTTTGCTTCGTGGCAGAATAAGAACTACACTGAACATCATCATCCAATATATCCATAAACACGTGTAACTTTGTTTGGTCATTGGGATGCATATAACCTTCACCTAACAAAATTTCATTCAACGAAACTGCATCTTTAGGAACGTATTCACTATTGGATTTTGGCTCCAAAAAATCGTTACAGCTACTCAATAATCCAATTGAGAAAGCTATACATAATAAAATTATATTTTGTTTTTTCATCTCTTATTACTGTTTAAAAACCAACATTGATGCTTAAAGAATAAATACGTGGCATTACGCTATTTCCTAACTCAGGATCAAATCCTTGAAATTTTTTATCTGCAATTACAAAGAGATTGCTCACGCTTGCCGATAACATCATTGATTTTAAGTTTATCTTACTTGCCAAATGATTCAACTCCCAATTAAGCGACAGGTTATTACATCTGAGGAAAGACGCATTTACGACCCTCACAGACGATTCGTTCCACATACTATACATCGGCTTTGATGTTAATTTATCAGGGAGCCTTATTGAAGTACCTCCTCTGGAATAAAATGCTGGAATATTCGTTTTCAACTCATCCCCCGGTTTTTTCCAAACATTCACTAACTCTTTACTTACATTCACATCAGGATGAGCAATAAAATGATTACTTGTAAATAATGAAGGCAGCCTAGTATGCGATCCCAACAACAAAGAAAAATTTGCTCCGATAGAGAACGAACGGTATCTAATTCTCGTATTTAATCCACCTGTAAAATCAGGTTCGCGTTGTCCGGAATACTCTAAATAGGATGAAGGGTCCGCTTTTGCCAATTCGCTATCTACATCCATCAAGTTAAACTCAGGATATCCCGTTTGAGGATTTAGTCCTTTAAATGAATATGACCAAAATGCAGATACAGGATATCCTTTTTTCAAGATCAAGTTATTCGATCCATATAAAAAGTTGCTTAATTGTAATTGAACGGTGGGATCCGTATTTATTTTGTTCCAGTTTTTAGAAGAATTTAATCCAAAAGACCAAGCAAAGTCTTTTGTGTCAATCACATTGAAACTAATAGAATATTCGACACCATGATTGCGAATGAGTCCGCCATTAATAGACATATATGATTTACCGTATTCTTGTGGAATAGGTTGAGTAATAACAGCATTCGACGATCTGCCGTAATATTCTAATGTCATTGATATTCTATTCAACAATGAGAGGTCTAATCCTAAGTTCCACGATTTGGTTCTCTCCCACGTTAAATTTGGATTCGGCAATGAATTTATTCGCGATGAGTACTGATTGTAAACCGGTAATATTTCTCCTATACTTGCAATTAAATCAGGGCTTATATTTGTAAGTGCATTCCCTTGAATTCCGTAACTGGCCCGCAAGTTAAATTGATTGACATACTCTTTAAACAAGTTTTTAATCCATTTTTCTTCTGCTCCTCTCCACGAAAACCCGAAAGAATACGTCGGATCGAAACGTCTGTTAATATTCTGTCCAAATCTGTTAGAAGCATCGGAACGAATATTGAAGTTTACAACATACTTGTTTTTATATGAATATGCCAATGTTGCAAAAAGAGAAACAAAGTTATTTGTCTGAGAGTGTTTTTTGTAGGCACCCTCATATAAATTCTTAAACAGTCCCAATGTAGCAGCCGGATCATAATCTACTCCTATCGGAACAATGTCTTTGGGAGTCGCTGGATACATAATATTCTCACCACGTTCCGGCACGTATCCCCAAACGGTATTTGAAATGCTATTATCGTCTCCCGAACGAAGTTCAGTACCAAGTAAAACATTCAGTCTATGCCTGTCCTGAAATATCTTGTAATACGTTAACATATTCTGTATGTTAATATTAATCGACTGCATATCCACACTAAACAACTCGCCTCCAAAAGGCAAAAGGGCTGCTTTATACTCTTGGCTTGCGGGTGTAACTGTTCCAAAATCATATCCTCTATATTTACTCGCAATGTAAAAAGTTCGCTCACCGGCATAAGATGTCGAGTTTGTTCCAAATTGGCTAATTCCCGAAGAGAACTCATATTTTAAAGAGGGAGTGATGTTCCACTTGAAGTTTAAATTCGCATTCCAAGAAGATGATTTGGAAGATGAACCCGAATGTTCTAATTCATTCAATATATTATAGCCAAGTACTGGCCGAGGAAGCACCAGATCGTATGAACTCTTTCTTTTGTAATAAACATACTCTCCGTTTTCGTCAAACGCGGGAATAGCCCTGCTTGTACGGGTTGCATATGACAGAGGATTCACACCGGGTCCGTATCCTTTCTTTGTGGATTGCTGACCGGAAAGTATAAAGTCGATGCTTACCTTCGGACTTAAGTTTAAAGACATTCGGCTTCTTCCTGTAAATCGCTTAACATCATTGTTTATCTCAACTCCCTTAGAGTCTGAGTATCCTAATGAGATGTTATAGGAAAGCTTGTTGCTTTGTCCACTCAACGTTAAGTGCTGATTATGGCTAAAGGAGTTTCGAGTTAGAAGGTCGAACCAATCTGTATTTACCATTTGAAGCCTCGATATACCATTATCCAACTCTTCTTTACTTATTTTCCTATCCATATACAGCGTCGCTAATCCTTCATAGGTATATATTTGCTGTATGGGGACATCATTATAACGTGCACCGGCTTGAAATGCATCGTGACTGTATTGAATTCTTTCGGCGGAGTTCATCAAATTGAAATCGGCATACGTAGGTTGCGGACGGAATGAATAACTGGAGCTGTACTTTATTCCTATTTTGTCTGACGAGCTTTTTTTGGTTGTAATAATAATTACCCCGTTTGACGCTTTGGAACCGTATATTGCCGTAGCTGATGCATCTTTTAAAACTGTGATATCTTCAATGTCATAAGGATTGAGCCACGATATTTGATTACCGATAATATTTCGTAAATCTTCAGTCATGGCTTGGTTTGCGTCAATATGCAAAGGATCGGGTTGGATAATTCCGTCAACTACCCATAATGGATCTTGATTACCTAGCAAAGTACTTGTACCTCTAATTTTTATTTTAGGAGATGTCCCTACACGTGAACTT
Source organism: Bacteroidia bacterium (assembly GCA_030538215.1). Classification (GTDB taxonomy): domain Bacteria; phylum Bacteroidota; class Bacteroidia; order Bacteroidales; family Dysgonomonadaceae; genus Petrimonas. The sequence goes on along the minus strand of JAUNUM010000013.1, from coordinate 34,485 downwards.
GGATTCATTACCATAAGACCTGGCACCCAACCTTGTAACATTTGATCAATAGATGTATGTGCAGGAGTTAATATATCTTTTGCTTTTATAACAGATATGGAACCCACAACATCTCGTTTATCTAATGCTTGATAGCCCATAACCACCAACTCTTGTAGTGCACTTTCATCTTCTAACAATACAATATTAATTGTGGTTTTACCATTCAATGAAATGGTTTGAGACTGCATACCCACATAAGAAATTTCCAATACGACATCGGGAGATACGTTTGGCAAAATAAACGTTCCATTAATATCTGTGGCAACACCTTGCGTAGTATCTTTTATTTTTATGGAAGCTCCTGGCAAAGGTTCTTTTTTATTATCAGTTACCACACCATTAACAGTAATAACTTTGGGTTGTTGTTTCACAACATTTGCCCTTACTTCAGTTTCTTTTATTTTTTCATAAATCAATATCTGCCTATCCATTACCCGATATCGTAAATCTGTATTTTTCAACAGTATATTTAAGATTTCATTAATGGACTTGTTATCAGCGGATAGTTTCACACGTTTATTTAATACCGTGCCAATCTCATCACTTACAAGGAAAACGTAATCGCTCGTTTTTTCAATTCGCGAAAAAGCTTCCCGAATGGTTACATTGTTCAGCTTAACTGAAACCTCCGTTTCTTGTGAATATATTTTCCCAGCATACAAGCTGAATGTGCCGAGAAAAAGAAATAATACTGAAATCTTCATGATTTGTAGCACGTTATTGCATCTTTTAGATGCAACATGATAAAAATTAGACTTTTCTTCCATACATTTGTAATGAATTTTGGTTTACGTGATTAGGTTTTAAATTATTGTAAATTGATTTTCACTTCTGCCGGATGATGCGGGAACATCATCCGGTTTTTTCTTTAGATTTTCTTATTCCATAGGCATTTATTGTTTTTTTTGGATTAATATGGTATTATCTTCTCTTTTATATTCGGTTGATGACATAACCGATACGGCAGTCATCACGCTATCTATATTATTAAATAGAAACAGTTTGCCGGATACGGTTTTTGCATTCAAAGCAACATTTGAGTTCTTCTCGAACGAAATATTGTAATAACGTCCGATTTTATGCAAAACATCTTCCATAGAAGTTTTTTCAAATTGTAGAAATCCATCTCGCCAGCTAATGTACGGCGAAACATCAACTCTGCTCTTGGTTATTTCATGAGCAGATATAATGGCTAAATCATTTGGCGAAAGCACGGCTATATTCTGATCACCTCCTGCTTTCACTTGAACTTTTCCTTCCACCAGAACTATCGATTCTGTTGGGTCGTCTTCGTAAGCTGAAATATTAAATGTTGTTCCTAATACACTAACAATTGATTGGGGTGTATGTACTAAGAACTGTTTATCCGATTTAGCTACTTCAAGATAAATTTCTCCTTTAACTTTGATCTCTCTTGTATTTTTCGTGAAGTTAGTAGGAAAGTCCAACTCTGTGCCCGAATTAATCCAAACCTTTGTACCATCAGATAGCGTTATAAACGAACGTTTTCCGTATGGAACTATAAGCTTATTTAGTGTGTTTTGGGCTAACGATATTGATTTTTCCTGATTTTCTTCATCAATAATTGAAGCATGCCCTTTGTCTAATATTTCGATGGCCGAGTTAGATTCTAAATCAACGATATTGTTTCCTGCAATTATTTGAACATTTTCACTTGGAAGAGACATTCCTATAATTTCTTCTTGAGGAAATTGATGGCGGGAATTGTTATATGGTTTAAGAAAGGTAACAGATATAAGAATTATGGCTAAACTGGCAGCAACAAGAGTCCAATACAATATTTGTTTTCTTTTTCTTTGTTGTTGAGCGTAAATCAAGGTCCAAATATTATCAAACAGCTCCTCTTTTACAACTGAATCTAACTGAATTTTATTGAGTTGTACTTTCTCAAAACGACGAGACGCTTTTTGCAATAAATCACTTTGATGAGGATTAACGGCTAAATAATTTGCCCAATAATCGTTTAATTCTTTCGTTTTATAAAGACGCCACGCGATAAACCGATCATCGTTTAAGAAATCCACAACAGATGAATATAATTTTTCTTCCATATCCATAATTTAAACTTCAATGAACGACGTTCAATAAAATATTTTGTGGACACTTTTTTTATTTTATTTTACATTTTGACAAAATTAAAATAAATTTAAGAATACAATAATGATATTAACGTTAAAAGAGAAAGTGAAGTATCGGGAGTATTTTTACGTATAGCTTCGAGCGCCCTGTAAACTAATTTACGAACAGATTCAGAATTCATTTTCAGCATCTTGCCTATCTCATCGTATTCAAGATTTTGCATATAACGAAGATAGACTGCTTCTCGCTGACGACTGGTAAGCAACTGAAGCAGTGATTCAACCTTTTGTTTTAAAAATGCGTTATCTTCCTCATCCTCTATCTGTTTTAAAACAGTAACTTCAATCGGAAATTGATTTAAACTCCATTCTATCGGCTCCAGCTTGTTTTGTTGCCGATGCAAATCAAAAAGCCGGTTTCGTAAACTACGAAATAAATAAAAACGTAAATTTTCAATATGACTTAATTCGGTTCTTTTTGAATAAAGTTTGTAGAACACATCTTGAATAGAATCTTTACACATATCAGAGTCGAAGCCAAGACTGACTCCATACGCATACAAGTCGTCCACATATTTCTTATAAATATATGAAAACGAGTCGGGATTATTTTGTTTTAAAAACTTCTCCCAATGTGTATGGTCAAAAGTACCTGGCATTCTTATTCTTAATGATGCAAGTTGCAAAATTAATAAAATTTATTAATCAAAAAAAAACGAGGCAATCTTCCGACGACCCCGTTTTTGTAAAATTATTGCTGCAATGCAGAATCTACTCGCTCAACACCGGTTTGTAATACCCTAAATCTTCGATGCGCGATTTAGTAACGAAGTTATAGTTTTTCACCACTTCAATTTGTCCGTAATGGATATACACTTCGGCACTGCGGCGGAACATTTCAGGTTCCTTGTTGGCATCCAGTAACAGAAGATGTCCCATAATCACATGGCCGGCACTTTCTACCAAACGGCGAGCGTGAAAATCAAGATACTCTTCGTCTTTGGGCGAAGTTACAATTTCAACCAACTTTTCGTACATCTGTGCCATCTTAGCTAACGTACGTTTTAGCGGCTCCAGTTCCGGTGAAACAGACATAGCCTCGTATTCTTTAATACGGGATAAATACGTTCCGGTGGTAACATGACGAATAGCGGCAACCACTTGAAGTTGGGTTGTTCCCTCGTAAATATTGGTGATGCGGGCATCGCGATATAGACGTTCACATTTATAATCTTTCATATATCCCGATCCGCCATGAATTTGAATGGCATCGTAAGCATTTTGATTAGCATATTCGCTGGTCATCCCTTTGCCGAGCGGTGTGAAAGCATCGGCCAAACGCGAATAATATTTCATTTCATCACGTTCTTCGGGAGTGAGTTTACGCTCGCGAGAAATATCTTCAAGAATTTTGTACATATCTACAAAACGACATGTTTCGTACAAAATAGTACGGGATGCATCGGTTTTTGCACGCATATTGGCAAGCATTTCGAAAACCGGAGCCATTTCAATAATAGCTTTTCCGAACTGACGGCGCTCCAACGCATAATCGTACGCTTCACGACAAGCTGCTTCGGATATTCCAACCGACTGAGCCATGATCCCAAGACGGGCGCCGTTCATTAACGACATCACGTATTTAATAAGTCCCATGCGGCGCGATCCCACTAATTCTGCTTTGGCGTTTTTAAATACCAATTCGCATGTAGGCGCACCTTTAATACCCATTTTATTTTCAATACGGCGAACGGTTACGCCACCGCTGTTTTTGTCGTAAACATACATCGATAATCCGCGAGCATCTTTTGTTCCTTCTTCCGAACGCGCCAGCACCAGATGAATATCGGCATCGCCATTGGTGATGAACCGTTTTACGCCGTTCAAGTACCACTGATCTTCTTTTTCGTTATACGATGCCTTCAGCATTACAGCCTGCAAATCCGATCCGGCATCGGGTTCGGTTAAGTCCATCGACATGGTTTCGCCTTTGGCAACACGCGGCAGGTATTTGCTTTTTTGCTCATCGGTAGCAAATTCATAGATGGTTTCGCCACAATCTTGCAACATCCAGATATTCTGAAAGCTGGCATCGGCACGACTCACGATATCGGCCGAAATCATATACGGCACCATAGGAAAATTTAATCCGCCAAATCGTCTCGGAAAAGCCATTCCCATCAGTTCGGCTTTGTTCAGGGCATCCAGATTTTCCTGTGTTTGCGATGCGTAAGTTACTCGTCCGTTTGAAACGCTTGGCCCATTTTGGTCAACCGCTTCGGAGTTTGGATCGATGATATCACCACAGATTTCGCCCACCACTTCCAAAATTTTGTCGTAGCTGTCCATCGCATCTTCAAAATCCATGGGAGCATAATCGTACGTGTCTTTATCGGTATAATTTCTTTCTTTCAGTTCCACAATTCGCTTCATCAACGGATGATTCAAGTAATGCTTAAATTGTGGAGTATCGGTATAAAAGTTTGCCATAAAATTTATTTATATTTTATTTATCGTTATTATTCACTATCTTAAAACTATTTTTACAATCGAAAAACTACAGGCTGGGTATATTTTATTCTCACAATTTTTCCATCTACTTTTCCTGGAGTCCATTTTATAGTTTCCGCCATTTGTTTAATCACCCGTACCGCCTCATCATCAAGGAGTCTACTTACTGATTTTCTAACCCTTACAGATGTCATAGTACCATCTTTTTCTATAATAAAATCTATAAGTACTCTTCCTTGTAACCCTGATTCTATAGCCGGAATGGGATATTCCATTATCTTCGAAAGAAATACATCCATTAACGCAATCCCTCCCGGAAACTCTGCTTGAATAAGGTAAGGTTCAAATGGTAATTCACTTCCTTCTTCATTAAAAAGCTGTCCCCCAAGACAATTTCCATCTTCATATTTTTCTTTTCTACGTAGCTTTCCACTGGGATAATACTGTATTAAAAAACCATTAAGCAATCCATCTTTATAATGAAGAATTGTGTTTTTTTGAGCATTGGGATAATAGGAGACACTTTGTCCGACACATTTGTCCTCAGCATACACACAAACTAAACTATCCGTCCCGTTGGAATACAAATAACGAGCTAGACCATCCTTAACCTTTCTTCTTTTGCCATAAGTAGAATAATATTCCCAACCTTTGAGTGTATCTTGTAATGTATAAAACTCTACTTTAATAGTATTTCTCGACTCTTTAGTAACGATACCATATTGTGTAGCAGCGCTTTTACTTGTCCACTCATTATCATTATCCAAAAAGATTTTTTTTTGTGAAGAGCAGAGAAAAGGAATAGTAAAAAACAGAAGCAAAAAAGATAGTTTCATAACTATTATCGTTTTATCATATTCTAATCTCATATCGCACGTGTCTTTATTCTTCGGTATAATTTCTTTCTTTCAGTTCCATAATTCGCTTCATCAGAGGAGTAAGGGCGATTATTTTACTTTGTGGAATAATTCACCTCCCATCTCTCCCCTTTTGGGGGAGTTGGAGGGGGCTTTTATTTTGAATTTTTCCTATAATACTTAATCAATTTCGGAATCACTTTTTCAATTTCACCGGTAATTACATAATCAGCGATTGAATTAATAGGCGCACCGGGGTCGTTATTGATGGAGATTATCAACGAACTTTCCTGCATTCCGGCAATGTGCTGAATTTGTCCCGAGATACCGCAAGCGATATACAATTTTGGGCGAACGGTAACCCCGGTTTGTCCAATTTGGCGTTCATGTTCTGCAAATCCGGCATCCACGGCGGCGCGCGATGCTCCTACTTCCGCTCCGAGAACGGCGGCCAAATCATACAGCAACTGGAAATTTTCTTTCGATCCCACGCCGTATCCTCCGGCAATGATGATGGGTGAATTTTTGATATTTACTTTTGATTTTTCTACGTGGCGGTCGATAATGGAAACCACAAAATCATCAGCTGAAACATACTCTTTTACATCATGCTCAACCACTTCACCTTTATAGCTGGCATCAACAATTTCTTTTTTCATTACGCCTTCGCGAACGGTTGCCATTTGCGGACGACAATCAGGATTGATAATCCAAGCTACAATGTTTCCACCAAAAGCCGGACGAATTTGATACAGCAAGTTTTCGTAAACTTTGTTTGCTTTTTTCTCTTCGTGATCGCCAATTTCGAGCGATGTACAATCGGCAGTTAAACCGCTGCCCAATGCCGATGAAACGCGTGGGCCCAAATCGCGACCGATAATGGTTGCTCCCATCAGGCAAATTTGCGGTTTTTCTTTTTTAAACAGATTTACCAGAATGTTTGTGTGCGGCAATGTGGTATAGGGCGACAAACGTTTGTCATTAAAAATATGGAGCACATCAACACCGTAGGGAAAAACTTGCTTTTCGACAGTATCGAGTTTAGCTCCTGCGGCAATGGCTTCAAGTCTGCATCCCAGTTGGTTGGCGAGAGAGCGTCCTTTGGTTAGTAGTTCCAGGCTCACTTCGGCCACCGTGCCATCTTCTATTTCGAGATATACGAATACGTTGTTCATTGTTGTTATTTTTGTAAGAAGTTAAGAAGTAGAGAAGTTAAGAATTAAAGAAGAGAGTGCAACGGCTGCTGTTCCCAAACCTCATAACTCATAACTCAAACCTCATAACTATCCTATTGTATGATTAGCAATTAATTCTTTTATCAAATCTTCCAGTTCGGTATCGTCATCGCTCAGGCGCTTGCTCTCTTTTGCCTGAAACACCACATTTTCGATTTTCTTTACCTTAGTGGGTGAACCCGATAATCCACATTGAACAGGATCTGCATTTACATCAGCAACACTCCATTCAACAAGATTCAAGTAAGGACGCATACTATATAAATCAATATAATCAATGTGTTCCGTTTGTCGTTCGGTTACAGTTTTGGCATGCTTGTATTTTTGCAGAAATTTCGCGTTCCGCGGACGACAAACTCTTGCCGAACCATTTACGGTAACAAGAATTGGCAGAGGCGCTTCCACTACTTCCACTCCGTTTTCGAGACGACGCTTCACACGAATTTTCTTTTTATCGATACTCTCAATCGCCTCAGCATACGTAATCTGAGGAATATCAAGTTTTTCTGCTACTTGAGGTCCCACCTGTGCAGTATCGCCATCAATAGCCTGACGGCCGGAGATGATAATATCAAAATCACCAATCTTTTTTACGGCCATCGACAAGGCGTAGGACGTAGCCAATGTATCGGCTCCGGCAAAGGCACGATCGGTTAGCAGTACGCCATCATCGGCACCACGAAATAATCCTTCTCGCAAAATTTCGGCAGCACGCGATGGTCCCATTGTAAGTACGGTGATTTTCGATTCGGGATATTGATCTTTAATTCCCAGGGCTTGTTCCAGCGCGTTTAAATCCTCCGGATTAAAAATAGCCGGCAATGCCCCTCTGTTAACTGTTCCGTCGGCTTTCATAGCATCTTTCCCAACGTTGCGTGTATCGGGAACCTGCTTTGCCAACACAATAATGTTAAATGCCATTTCTTATATGTTTAGTTATGTTCTTTTTGGAGTCGACAAATTTACGGAAAGAATTCAGCTTCACAAACAAAATTTGAAATATCTATCGAAAAGTTGCACAAAAAATCACTTTCTGTGTAAAAATGGATATTACAACAACTACCATTAAACCAATTCTTTTCCCTTACATCAAATAAATCGTACTTTTATAAACATTTGAAATTTTCAATCGTTTAATAAATAAATTCGTAATTTTAATTCGTAAAATGACAAAAATAAGATCCATTGCATCTATGAAAAATTCATCTTTCTTTGCTATAGCATTATTTTCCATACTATTTCTCGGCAGCTGTGCCGGCATTCAGTATATGACTGTAGAAACGCGCGAACCGGCACAGGTAACTCTTCCCTCGAGCGTAAAATCGATATTGATAGTTAATAATGTGCTTCAGCAGCCCGATAACATCGGACATAACATAAAAAGATTAGGGAAAGAACAAACAGACAGAATCAAAGTCTCTGCCGATAGCATAGCTATTTTTTATACCGAAGCTTTATCGCAATTTCTCGGAGAAGAAGAGTATTTTAATACCGTTAAATACTATCAGAAACCGCTTAGAACAGATGAGGATTTCTGGCAAGAATCGCCTATCGTACCCGAAATAATGAATAAACTGCGGACGACAACCGGAACCGATGCTATAATATCTCTCGACAAATTGGTTTTGCAAACCGATTGGTCGGAGTTTTTCCGCCAAGAAGGCTATAATTATGCCGGCATGACCGGAAAAATACACTCCGTAATTCGCGTATATCTACCTTCAATGGAAGGCAAAATACCGGTTGTTCAGTTTACCGACAGCATGAAATGGGAAGGATATGATATTCGCGATGGTCGCGCTTACGCCGATTTAGTTATTCCCTCACAAGAAAAAGCCATGAAACAACTCGCTGTATTCGCAGCCGAAAAATTGACAAAAGTGTTTTCGCCTCACTGGGAAAATCAAAACAGGTGGTATTATACACAAATGAGTTCAACAATGCGTGAAGGCGAAATCTTTGCCAAGGGTAATCAATGGTTCAACGCAATCGAAAAATGGAAGGAGTCGTACGAAAAAGAAAGAAACAAACTTAATCAGGCAAAAGCCGCACACAATATAGCATTAGGTTACGAAATGCTGGACGATATGAACAAGGCTTACGAATGGGCAACTACCGCTGCCGATTTGTTTCAGCAATCAACCACCGACAGTTCTCTCGAAAGACGTCGTTCTGCCCTGTTCAAGAAAGAAATAGAACGTCGCAAAAACACGGCTAATAAATTAAATATGCAGATAAACTGAAAAGAATTTCCCGTTGATAAATGAATCTACGGGATTTTTTTATAAAAATATCCTCCCTTTTTCCTTTGTTTTCAAAAAAAACATTACCTTTGTAGCAGATTCTTCAAAGATATAGTGAATAGAGACTACTGATATTCACTACAAAATTTCAAAACAGACCATATTGAGTTTTTCAATCATTGTTCGGAATAACCTTGTTTCCATCAAACATTATACATTAAAACTCAATTTCAATCATAAAATATAAAATCTAAACGTTTTTTTAACTATTAATTAAATGGCTTATAACATTATTGAGCTTAACGAAAAGCTAACAACAGAATTACGAGCTCTTGCCAAAGAAATGGGTATTAGAAGACCCGATGCTTTTAAAAAAGAAGAATTAATCTACAAAATCTTAGACGAGCAAGCTATAGCCGGTACAAAAAACCTAAGTGCTGCTCAACATCCCAGACACAACAACGGAAAAAAGCAAAACGAAAACAAAAATAATCCGCAAAAGCAGGAAGCTAAGCCGGTTGTGACTTCATCGGATAAAGAGAAAACTCCTGTTTCGGATATAAAGGAAAAAGAGCAAAGCAAACCAAAGCCGGAGATAAAAAAAGTGGTAAAACCCGCAAAAGAAACTCCTGCTCCTATAAACAAACAAAATCAGACCACAAATAAAGTGCAGGAAGTTAAAAAACCAGAAGTAAAACAGCCGCAAGCTCCTTCTTTAGCGCATCCGGCTATAATTCCCGATACAGTAGTTGCAGAAAATGCTCCTGTAGAACAACCTAAAGCTGTAACAACACCTGTTACAACACCTGAGTCGGCACCAACACCGGCCAAGCCTACACAACTTGTTTTTCGCTCAACAAAACATCGCGAAAAAGAACGAGTTACACAGGTTCCGCCCGTAACTTTACCTCCGGTAGTTGCAGAAGATCCGGTAGAAGAAATTCCCGTTGCAGAAAAGCCGGAACAACCCACATTACCGGAAAAGAAAACTTCTCTTTTACAAGAACTAATTGCTCCGGCTCCCGCACAACCTCGTCAGCCACAGCAAAATAAAAATACAAATCAGTCACAAAACACAGCTCAGCAAAAAGAAAAAGAACCTGTTTATGAATTCGAAGGAATTCTAAATGCCTCGGGCGTGCTGGAGATTATGAGTGATGGTTACGGCTTTTTACGCTCATCGGACTACAATTATATGTCTTCGCCAGATGATATTTATGTTTCTCAATCGCAAATCCGTTTATTTGGATTGAAAACAGGTGATGTGGTAGAAGGTCCAATTCGTCCTCCGAAAGAAGGAGAAAAATTTTTCCCATTGGTAAAAGTGGATAAAATAAACGGCAGAAAACCCGAAGAAGTACGCGATCGCGTGCCTTTTGACCACCTGAAACCATTGTTTCCGGACGAAAAGTTTAATCTCACCAAAGGCTATAACGATAACTTATCGTGTCGTGTAGTAGATATGTTTTCGCCTATCGGCAAGGGACAGCGCGGACTGATTGTTGCCCAACCAAAAACGGGAAAAACAATGCTGCTAAAGGATATTGCAAACGCTATTGCCGCCAATCACCCCGAAGTGTATATGATTATACTTCTTATCGACGAACGCCCCGAAGAAGTTACCGATATGGAGCGCAGCGTGAATGCCGAAGTAATTGCTTCTACATTTGACGAACCGGCAGAACGTCACGTAAAAATTGCCGATATCGTACTCAACAAAGCACGCCGCTTGGTAGAATGCGGACACGATGTGGTAATTCTACTCGACTCTATTACTCGTCTTGCACGCGCTTACAACACGGTGCAACCGGCATCGGGAAAAGTGCTTTCCGGCGGTGTGGATGCTAACGCATTGCAAAAGCCCAAACGCTTTTTTGGAGCAGCCAGAAATATCGAGCACGGCGGCTCACTGACTATTATCGCTACGGCTCTTACCGAAACCGGCTCAAAAATGGACGATGTAATTTTCGAAGAGTTTAAGGGAACGGGTAACATGGAGCTTCAACTCGACAGAAAACTTTCCAACAAACGAGTTTTTCCGGCAGTGGATATTATTGCTTCTAGTACTCGGCGCGACGATCTATTACTTTCGGAAGAAACGCTTAACCGTATGTGGGTACTGCGTAATTTCTTATCGGATATGAATTCTGTGGAAGCAATGGAGTTTCTGCTGACTCGTTTACGTCGAACAAAAAATAACGAAGAATTCCTAATTTCGATGAACGATTAAATTTAGCAGATATTTTCATTCAGAAAAAAAACATTCTTTAAGTATTATATTTACGGAGCAAACCAAAAGTTTGCTCCGTTTTTTTAAATGTATAAATGATAAATAACGTAAGTTTAATAAGCCCTCATCATATTTCTAAGTATATTTGCGCAATAAATTATTACTGAATGAGAAAATTACAATTTCCCATTATTTTCATCTTATTTTTTGGTATTATTGCCTGTAATGGCAAATCAGGTTCACCAAATAAAAGCGAAAATGACTCCTTAAGCGAATCGGCAAAAGAAATTTCCAAGCACAAGGAACCAAAAGCACGTAAACCGGTATCCCAAGTTGAATACGATAGTTTACTAAAACACATTGCTAACGGTGACACTACCGGTTTGTGGCCGGTACAAAACCAACCCTTACCATTAGAAGGCGCCATTTTACCGTATAAACGCGTAATAGCGTATTATGGGAATATGTATTCCAAAAAAATGGGAGCATTGGGAGAATATGCGCCCGAAGAAATGTGGCGAAGATTAAACAAAGAGGTCGATGCGTGGAACGCTGCTGCCCCCGAAACGCCTGCCGTTCCCGCCGTTCATTATATTGCGGTGGTGGCACAAGGCAGCGCCATAGACGGCAAATGGAGATTACGAATGCCCGAACACCAAATAGATTCTGCGCTGGCTATTGCTAAAATGCACGATGCGTTGGTTTTTCTTGATGTACAAGTTGGATTAAGCACGGTTGAACAAGAGATTCCGCAATTGGAAAAATACCTGCTGATGCCGCACGTACATTTGGGTATTGATCCCGAATTTTCGATGAAAGACGGCACACCTCCGGGAAAGAAAATTGGAACTTTTGATGCCGAAGATATTAATTTTTGCTCCGAATATTTGGCAAAACTTGTTCAGGAAAATAATCTTCCACCTAAAATGCTTATTATTCATCGTTTTACAAAAGGGATGATAACAAATTACAAAAGCATAAAACTTCGCCCCGAAGTGCAAATTGTAATCGATATGGACGGTTTCGGGCGTCCCGAATTGAAGTACAGCACGTACGACAGATTTATCCGTCCTGAACCGATACAGTTTACCGGCTTCAAACTCTTTTATAAAAATGATGTAAAACAATATCCACATCATATGCTGACACCGGAGGAACTGATGAAATTGAGTCCGAAACCGGTGTATATTCAGTATCAGTAAAGCGGAAAAATTGAATTACCAATTACTAATTGCCAATTACGAATGAGAATTCCGACAATTCATCAAAAGTCCTGGCTCTTGATTCTAAAAGTCTAATAATCTAATAAACTGACAAAATGGAGTATCAAAAAACCTTTCAAGAAATTTACAACGAACTTCAACACATTGAAGACACCGGACAAGTGGCCGATTATATTCCAGAATTAGCAAAAGTAAATCCCGATCAATTCGGGGTACATTTAACCACCGTAGATGACAAACATTTCGCCTTTGGCGATTCCGAGAAGCCGTTTTCTATTCAGAGTATTGCCAAAGTCTTCACGTTTGTGCTGGCTTACTCACGCATAAAAAGCAACATTTGGGAGCGGATGGATTTGGAGCCTGCCGGAACACCATTCAACTCACTTATACAACTGGAATACGATAAAGGAATTCCGAGAAATCCGTTTATCAATGCCGGCGCTATTGTTGTGTGCGATATCTTAGTTGATGAGCTTGCTTCTCCCAAAGAAAATGTACTTACATTCATCCGAAGTTTATCGGGCAACAATTCTATTAATTACAACTCCATTGTTTCACACTCCGAAAAAAAATCCGGATTTCGCAACTATGCACTCGTGAATCTGATGAAATCTTTCGGAAATATAAAAAACGATATCGATAAAGTGATGGATCTATATTTCAGTATTTGTTCCATCGAAATGAGCTGTAGGGAGCTGTCGGAATCATTTTTATTTCTTGCCAACAACGGTGTTGTACCCCACTCCGGCGAACAGATTTTATCGCCCAGCCGAACCAAACGCACCAATGCACTCATGCAAACTTGTGGTTTTTATGACGAAGCCGGACAATTTACTTTCAAAGTAGGACTTCCCGGAAAAAGTGGCGTGGGCGGTGGAATCGTAGCCCTGCATCCCGAAAAATACAGCATCGCTGTTTGGAGCCCACGCCTCAACAAAAAAGGCAATTCATATAAAGGTATGCTGTTTCTGGAAGAATTTACAACAAAAACGAAGTTGTCGATTTTTTAACGGATGCTGCCAGTTCCGATTGGCAGAAAAAACTTCGATTTGGAAATCGAAGCTCCCACGTTTTAAAATCTTAAATAAACCAAAAACCCAATTTAACAATTGTCTTTTTATATGAAAAACCTTATTTTTGTGCATAAATACTGAACTATTGGTTTTCATGAAAATAGACTTTAAAGAACGTACTCCACAATTAATTGCCATCATCGGTGTATTATTACTCGTTTTGGCGGTGGGCGTTGTGTATATCGTAAGCAAAAACAAGCAGATAAACACGATGGAGCAACAATTCAGCATCGATAAACAAGAACTCGAAGATGAGTACGAAGCCATTTCCATGCAATACGAAGGGTTCAAGTTTAGTGTGCAGAACGATTCGTTGCTCTACAAACTGGAAAATGAGCAGGCAAAAGTGCAACGCCTGCAGGAACAACTAAGAATGACTGATTCTGCCAACAAAGCCGAAATAAAACGCCTGAAAGACGAGTTGGCAACCTTGCGCAAGGTCCTTAAATCGTATGTTCAGCAAATCGATTCGCTACATCGGTTAAACACAGAGTTACAAGTCAAAAACGAACAAATTACTCAACAATATCAGCAAACTAGCCGTACACTTAATCAAGTTTCGCAAGAAAAAGAACAATTAAGCGAAAAAGTTACGCTTGCTTCAAAACTTGATGCCACAGGAATTAATGTAAAAGCCGTGAACGATCGGGGAAGAGAGCAAAAACGGTTAAGCCGCAGTTCACAGTTTGTGGTTTCGTTTCTTATTACCAAAAATATAACTGCCGAGCCCGGCGAAAGAACTATCTACGTGCGTATCATGTCGCCCAATGGCGGCGTACTCACCAAAAATTCCGGCAGTACGTTTCCTTACGAAAACGGCAACTTGCAATATTCCATCAAACGAATTGTGGAATACGGTGGAGAAGAGACTCCCGTTACCATGTATTGGGATATTGAGGAGTTTTTGATGCCCGGAACATACAAAGCCGATATTTTTGCCGACGGCAACCTGATTGGCTCACGAAGTTTCTCCATGGAAGAGTAAAATTACGAGCGGAAGACTAGCTAAAAGAAAGGGCGATTTGGCTAAGATTAACCTTTCGCAATAAAACTTTAACAATCTTTCATGCAGCGTTTTTCACAAAAAATGCATCTATACTATATGTAGAATCCATCTTAACACGATAGTATCGGGCAAGCAACAAAAATATCGATTTTATTTTCTTTATGCTTTGTAACCGTAGCCATTCTTTCGGAACTTAAAGCACAGGATTTTAACGATGAAATGAAGAAAAAACTTCGTCAATCGCTTATTGTGCCCGAACAGAAACCAATGCAACACAAACTGCAACAACCCATTCAAATACTTCCACAACAAAATCAGGAGATACTAAAAGTATCACCTACAACAAAATTACCTACTAAATTTGATAGAATGCAAATACTGCATCCACCCGAAAAATACGAAATTCATATTAATTTCAACGTAACAAATTCCATGCCCATAAATCAACGTCCGGCTGGTTCGGTAAAATATGAATTTGATGGAAAACAAATGCAGATTCGTTCCAATGCTGGTGAGATAGTGAAACCTTCAGGGAAGGATTTAGATCCCGTTCGTGCTATTCAAAACTACAAAGCACGCAAACGAAAAAAGAAAGTGGATAGAATAAAAAAAGCATACGGACAAAACTAAAAATCAAGAATGCATTAAGTTTTTTTTAATCTCGTTTCACATTTCCTCGTGTAAACGAAAAATAAATTCCCACCACACTAATCAGTGCAAACGTTACAAAACCCCATTTCATGGCAGTCAGAAAAACATTATCGTTTACTGCTGTAACGGCATTGTTTCCAAAATGGAAAGCGAAGAAAAACGTAACAATGGTCATCCCCACAATTTGCCCAAAAATACGCATCGATGAAGCTATGCCCGATGCTTGCCCGTAACGGTTTTTATCAACCGAACCCATTATGGTACTCATGTTAGGCGATGAGAAAAAAGCAAATCCTAATCCTTCCCAAATCAGCACAAGAATAATTACCCATAACGGCGTTGCGGAAGTGAAGAAAGACATCGCAAACAATCCCAAAGAGCACATAGCCATTCCCAACGTAGCAAA
This sequence comes from Bacteroidia bacterium, assembly GCA_030538215.1. Taxonomy (GTDB): domain Bacteria; phylum Bacteroidota; class Bacteroidia; order Bacteroidales; family Dysgonomonadaceae; genus Petrimonas. The sequence continues at coordinate 18,909 of JAUNUM010000013.1, read as the reverse complement.
ATAACGCGGCTGAATTTTATCGGAAAGTCGTCCCACCACAGGCGAGAATAACGCCATCATAACCGGTTGAGCAATGATAATTGCACCAGCATCGCGCGGCGTCAATCCTTGTATTTTCTGCAAATAAAGACTCAGGAAGAATACAATGGCCGACGTAGCCGTATAATTGACAAGCGCTGCCAGATTAGAAAAGCTGAAAAGCTTATTCTGGGTAAAAAGACGCGTTTCGAACATCGGATTAGTCAATCGGCTTTCAATTACCCAAAAAAGAACAAGCATTACAATTCCAAACGACATAAGTCCCCAACCGTAAACAGACGGTATATGCGATGAGCCGTAAACCAAAGCAACTAAGCCAAGTACGAAAAACAAGGCACCGCGAAAATCGATCTTTTTATCGGTATTGTTATTTGAAGAGTCTTCTTCGAGAAACACAAAAGCGATAATGGTGGATAACACTCCCAAAACAACAGCTACATAAAACAACGATTGCCAACCAAGAGCCTGCGTTAAAAATCCACCGATAAACGGGCCTGTCGCCAATCCCGCATAAACCGACGAAACCGAAATACCAAGAACCTGTCCGCGGTTTCGGGGAGGAAAACCGGCTACCAAAATGGCCTGTCCCGTGGTATTGGTAAAAGCCGCTCCCACACCTTGCACGAAACGTGCGACAATCAGCCACAACCCCGACGGCGACACAGCACACAGCAACGATGCCAGCGTAAAAACAATTAATCCGCCTTTAAACAATCGTGCGTTACCCGAAATATCTCCCCACTTGCCTACCGGTAGAAGAAAAATTCCGGTAGCGACCAAAAAAGCGGTAATTACCCAACTCAAAGCAATGGCATTAAGTTCGAAACTCTTTTCAATAGCGGGCAAAGCAATGTTGATGGACGATATTAAAAACGTTCCCATAAACGATGTTATGGAAACGATTATAAGTGTGGATAGTTGTTTTTTTGACCAGGACATTTATTAGAATTTGAGACTAAAAAACGGGATGAAGACGGTGCACGCACCGTCTCTACTTATACCAATTCGAGTACATCAAATAATTGGCCGCAATTTTTTGATTTATTTCTTTCGATTGTTCGGGATCTACTTTTTTCACAAACTTGGCGGGAACACCGGCATAAATACTTCCGGGTTCCACTTGCGTGCCGCTCAAAACGAGAGCGCCGGCAGCAATAATGGCGCCTTCGCCCACCACCGCATGGTCGAGCACAATGGCGCCCATACCGATAAGTGCTCCATTCTCGATTTTTGCACCGTGAATAACCGCATTGTGCCCCACAGAAACATCGTCTCCCAAAACGGAAACCGATTTCTGATAAAGCGTATGAATAACCGCGCCATCCTGCACGTTCACTCGATCGCCAAGGCGAATGGAATTAACATCACCCCGCAATACCGCACCGTACCAGATACTGCAATCTTTCCCGATTACAACATCGCCGATAACTACGGCTGTTTCTGCCAAATATGTATTTTCGCCAATTTCGGGTGTGAAACCGCGAACTGATTTAATTATTGCCATAAAAATTTACGATTTGCGATATTCGATTTACGAATGGTAGAGACGTGGCATGCCGCGTCTCTACATCGGTTGCGTTTTTTCCTTCAACCAAGCCTTTTCTTCTTTGTTGAGGTGTTTTTTGAGTTTATTATACACCATTTCGTGGTAATTGTTGAGCCATTTCACCTCTTTTTTTGTAAGAAGTTTTTTAGCAATAGGTTTGGTATCAATCGGACACAACGTAATGGTTTCGAAATCGTAGAACGTGCCGAAATCGTCCGTTTTATTGTATAAACGGGTAACGATAAGGTTTTCTATGCGAATTCCGTACTCGTTGGCACGATACAGACCCGGCTCGTTAGAAGTGACCATGCCGATTTTCAATACCGTGAGATTCTCTTCGAGACGAATGTTTTGCGGCCCTTCATGCACATTCAGAAAGTGTCCGATACCGTGTCCGGTGCCGTGCCAGTAAGTTTGGCAATTATCCCACAAAGCCTTGCGAGCCAAGACATCAAGTTGCGAGCCGCGTGTTCCTTCGGGATAAATGGCGGTGGCGATACCGATATGTCCTTTTAAGACATTCGTATAATCTTCTTTCATTTGTTTGGTGAGTTTTCCAACAGCAACCGTGCGGGTAATATCGGTTGTTCCGTCTTTGTATTGTCCGCCCGAATCTACGAGCAACAAACCTTTGGGTTTCACGGTCAAGCACGTTTCGGGTTGCGCCCGATAGTGAATGATAGCGCCGTTTCCGGCATATCCGGCAATAGTTGAGAAACTTTCACCTACGAACAAATCTTGTTGCGAACGAAATTCGCGCAATTTTTCATCCACCGTAACTTCTGTTACATTTCCTTGTGGAACCGCCTTTTCGAGCCACATAAAGAATTTCACCAACGCCACTCCATCTTTTACCATCGCATTACGGAATCCGACAAGTTCAGTTTCGTTTTTAACGGCTTTCATTGAATCGACAGGCGACGGAACATCGATAATTTTACACGACGCCGGAATGGTTTGATACAACTTGTAGTTAATTTTGCTTCCCGTAACACAAATAGATGTGTTTTCGGGCAGATTAGCAACATAGTCGAAAACTCGGTTATAGTCATCTATTTTAACTCCTTGCTTCAAAAGAGTGGTTTTGGTTTCATCGTCCAACTTTGTCTCATCCACAAAAAGTACACTTTCTTTTTTCGATACATAGCCGTAGGCTACCGCTACAGGATTGAAATCGACATCGCTGCCGCGCATATTGAAAATCCACGCAACAGCATCTAAGGTTACGGCAATAAGTCCGTCGGCATCTAATTTATCGAGTTCGGCATTGATTCTTTCTATTTTGCTTTTGGTAGATTCGCCGGTTACCTCATCGGGTAAAAGAAAAACCTTGTTTTGAGGAATTTCGGGACGATTTTCCCATGCTTTGGAGAAAGGATCGAGCGATGTTTCCAATTTTATATCTTTTGCATCCAATCTTGTCTTTAAGGTTTTGGCATCGGATGCCGCGTAAACAAGTCCATCAATTCCAACTGTTCCGCCTTTACCAACCTGCTCAATTATCCAGGCAGTCATTTCGGGCGTATCGGGTTGTCCCATTTTAAACAAGTCGAACCCCGTTCCTTCCAACTCTGTAGCCGCTTGAAGAAAATATCTCGAATCTGTCCAAACACCCGCTTTGTCTTTAGTTACCACGGCTGTTCCAGCAGAACCGGTAAATCCACTTATCCACTTGCGCGACTCCCACATTTTTGGAGGATATTCGCTCAAATGCGCATCGGTGCTGGGAATAATAAACGCGTCTAATTTGTTGGTTGCCATAAAATTTCTTATGGCAGAAAGTCTTTCAGGAATAGTTGATGTGCTCATATTACGTAATTTTTTCATTTTATAAACCACAAATTTAACAAATAGTTCTTACATTTGACGTTATTAATAAGATGAATTATTTATGCAGACTTTCATTCGACTTAAAAACATGCACTTTTACGCCTATCACGGTGTACTTCCGCAGGAAAAAATTGTAGGAAATAAATTTGTGGTTAATGTAAAATTCACTGCCGATGTATCAAAATCTTTTGAAACCGACCACGTAGATGATACGGTTAATTATGCCGAAATTTATGATTTGGTGAAAACTGAAATGAGCATACCGAGCCAATTAATAGAACATGTTGCGGGACGGATATTTTCTAAAATAAAGGAATCGTTCCCACAAATAAATGCGCTCGAAGTGCGGTTGGCAAAACTAAATCCACCCGTGAGTGGCGAAGTGGAAGCATCGGAAGTAGTTGTTTCGGATAATTAACCGACCGCTATTAAAAAGTCATAAATCCTAAATCGTAAGTCGTAAATCGTAAATCGTTTATTATCTTTGCATAAATTTTCGAGAAGTAATGACCAACGAAGTAAGACAAGCCGATGTGTCCGTAGAAATTAATAAAACTGTTGTTGATGAGCCTGCCGAGGTAACATCTCACAACGATCAATTGATTTTACGCACCGAGAACTTGGTGAAAAAATACGGAAAAAGAACAGTGGTAAGCCATGTTTCCATCAATCTGAAACAAGGCGAAATCGTAGGTTTATTGGGACCTAACGGTGCCGGAAAAACTACCACGTTCTATATGACCGTAGGCTTGATTGTACCCAACGAAGGAAGTATATATTTGGGCGAACAAAATATTACCAAATATCCGGTTTACAAACGTGCGCAGCATGGAATCGGTTATCTGGCTCAGGAGGCATCCATCTTCAGAAAAATGACGGTGGAAGACAATATCAAATCGGTATTGGAGTTTACCGATAAAACACCCGACGAACAAAAGAAAAAGTTGGAGGAACTTATCTCGGAATTTGGATTGGGAAAAGTGAGAAAAAACTTGGGCGACCGCCTATCGGGTGGAGAGCGCCGACGCGCCGAAATTGCCCGTTGCTTAGCTATCGACCCAAAATTCATTATGCTTGACGAACCATTTGCCGGGGTTGATCCCATTGCCGTACAAGATATTCAATCGATTGTGGCACAGCTAAAATACAGAAATATCGGAATTTTGATAACAGACCACAACGTGGATGAAACCCTGAGTATTACCGATCGTGCTTATCTGCTTTTTGAAGGACGTGTTCTGTTTCAGGGAACGGCAGAAGAGTTGGCGGAAAATCCGGTGGTAAGAGAAAAGTATTTAGGTCGCGATTTCGAGTTGAGACGTAAAAAATTTGAAACTAACCTATAATGAGCAGGCTTTTAGCCATCGATTACGGAAAAAAACGAATAGGAATTGCTGTGAGCGACCCTTTGCAAATTATTGCCAATGGGCTTACGACAGTAGAAACTTCAAAAATATTTGATTTCCTGAAGTCGTATTTCGAAAAAGAAAAAGTAGAAAAGGTTATCGTAGGGTTACCCAAGCAGATGAACAACGAGCCATCGGAGAATTTACTCCGGATAGAGGAGTTTACATCTCGGTTGAAAAAATTATATCCAACATTGAATATTGTTTATTTTGATGAACGATTTACATCGAAATTAGCTCAACAAACAATGCTTGCCGGTGGGCTAAAGAAAAAAGACCGTCAGAACAAGGCGTTGGTAGATGAAATCAGTGCAACCATAATTCTACAAGGATATATGGAAAGCCGTTTCTACGAGAAAGAAAAAGGATAAGACATTTAAAACTCATAATTATAAACATGATTTTACCCATATACATTTACGGGCATCCTATCTTAAGAAAAATAGCCAAAAACATTGATTCGGCAAATTATCCCAACTTAAAAGAGCTTATCGACAACATGTATGAAACCATGTATAATGCCGAGGGTGTAGGACTTGCCGGTCCGCAAATAGGATTGGAAGATCGTATTTTTGTTGTTGACTTGGAACCGTTGGCAGATGATGAGCATCCGGAATTTAAAGGATTCAAAAAAGTATTTATTAACGCTGAAATAACAGAAAGAACCGGAGATTTAGAACTCATTGAAGAAGGGTGCCTGAGCATACCGGGTGTTCACGAAAAAGTTCCGCGCGAAGAGCGTATCCGCATTAAATACCTTGACGAGAACGGACAAGCACACGATGAGGAATATGTGGGCTATATGGCTCGTGTTATCCAGCACGAATACGATCATCTGGATGGCATGATGTTTACCGACAGGATTTCCCCTTTGCGCAAACGCATGATAAAAAGCAAATTAGCCAATATGGAGAAAGGAAAGGTTAATTGTCATTACCGGATAAAAACGGTGTGATCTTTGAATTTTTCGTGGCTTCTTAATCGGTAGTGTGGTTTGACATTATTTTATTGACAAACACATTACCGTATTTGTCAATATCGTAAATAATATACCATATGGTTTGAGGATTCCGGCCATAACGGTACACTTTTTCGCCGTAACGTTTGTGAGCGGGATAAGTGGTTTTTGAATGAAAACTTTTTGTGTCTAAAGAATGACAAACCGAAACGATATCATCAACATAATTTAAGGCATGCGTTTTTTCGAGCGGATGCTTCTCCCATGAGATAAGTCCTAATAAGATCTCGGTCAAGTCATTATCAGCTATTTCACTAAAGAATACCATGCTTATCACAATATTCATTTATTTTTCTTTTCACAGATACACGAAACTTATCCGAAGTCATATACCCTTCGGGTACAATTTCTGATTCGGCGGGATTATCAAACTTCACCGTTTTAGGATAACGTTTTAGTTGTTTGATGAGTTGCTTTCCGCGCTCGGTTTGTGTATTTATTTTGACATTTACGTACATAGTCAATTCTTTATTAATGAATGAAGATAGTACAAAAATACGAAAACTTTGTCAAAGCTCTAAGAAACTGTTTTGAATTTTACAAAATTAAGCTTTCAGCAACTTCGCCGCTTCCTCATCTAAAAACCAAACCAGATTTCCCGATATGGGTTTCACTTTGGCTGCCGGATAAATACTTTTCACCTCTTTGCGCGACCCAATAATTTTTTTTACTTTCTCAGCCTTAGTGGTTCCCGTAACCAAAAACACCACATGTTGGGCATGATTGATTACCTTTCCCGACAAGCTGACCCGTTTTTGCCCCGTTTCCGGATGCGTAGCCACCACACAAAAACTCTCACTTTTCCACAATTCTATTTCCTGCGGAAAAATTGACGCCGTGTGTCCGTCATCGCCCATCCCCAGTATTATAAGGTCGAACGAAGGGATTCCGTCAGTTTTATCCACTTCCATTTGTAGTAATGTGGAGTATCTTTCGGCTTCAGCCGCCGGTTCGTTTTCGCCTTTGATGCGAAAAACATTTCTTTCGGGAATAACAACATGATTGAGTAAATGCCCGCGGGTCATGTTATAATTACTTTGTTCGTCGGTAGGAGGTACGCAACGTTCATCCCCCCAGAAAAAGAAAACTCGGTTCCAATCGATATCGTTTTTATGGTTTTTTGCCCAGTAATCGAACAACGATTTTGGTGTGGAACCACCCGACAAAGCCACGGTAATTCGCTCGCGATCGGCTAAAATTTCTTTCAGATATGCCGTGAAACTCTCGTTTAGAGAGGTGAGATTGTCAAAAACTCTTATTTCCATATTATTTTTCTTAATCAGTCAGCCGTATACCTTTACAATTCACAATATATACCGTCATCGGCCAGGTTTTTGCACGGATAGCGCCATGTCTGGTTTTCACCCTCTATGAGTTCGTCGGCATTATCGGGTCCCCACGATGCAGCGGGGTATCCATACAAAGGAGCATCCGCATCTTTTTCCCAATAATCGAGAATGGGCTGTACAAACTTCCATGTCAACTCAGCACTTTCGCCCGACATGTAGAGCGTATTATCGCCGATCATACAATCAAGAATCAATCTTTCGTATGCCTCGGGAATATAATGATCTTTGAGGTCGGAGTAATGAAAATCCACATTCACGGATCTCACTTCGTAGCCTTTTCCGGGAACTTTCATACCTGTTTTAAGCAAAATCCCTTCATCGGGCTGAATACGCAAAATGAGTTGATTGCCAGCTTCCACAGCTCCGTCTATGGATTTGAAGAGCTGTGTGGGCGAGGGCTTAAAGTGAATTACGATTTCCGATACACGTGTAGGTAAACGTTTTCCCGAACGGATATAGAAAGGCACCCCACTCCACCGCCAGTTATCAATAAAGAATTTCATAGCGAAATAGGTTTCTGTGCGGGAATTCTTATCCACATCCTCTTCCTGGCGATAGCCAATCAGGTGTTTCCCTTTCACGTGCGACTCGGTATATTGACCACGGATAACATTCTTTTTCAGATCCTCATCCGTGAGCGGACGAAGTGCACGAAGGACTTTCAGTTTCTCGTGTCTAATTTCTTCGGGATCTATTTTAGAGGGCGGTTCCATGGCCACAAGGGTAGCCACTTGCAAGAGATGATTCTGAATCATATCGCGCATCACGCCGGCACTGTCGTAGTAGCCGCCGCGCCCCTCTACACCGATACTCTCGGCAGCCGTAATTTCTACATGTTGCACAAAGTTTCTATTCCATAAAGGTTCAAAAACGCCATTGGAGAAGCGGGTTACCATCAGGTTCTGAACGGTTTCTTTACCTAAATAATGGTCGATGCGATAGATTTGTTCTTCCTCAAAAAAATCAGTCAACAAATCGTTAAGTTCCTGTGCCGATTTTAAATCGTGTCCAAACGGTTTTTCTATTATAATGCGGCGAAAACCCTTTTGCTGTAACGTCAGCCCTTGTCCATACAAATATTTGGGTATAACACCATAAAGCTTTGGAGGCGTAGAAAGGTAGAAAATATAGTTGCAACCCAAATCAAACTTGGCGTTTAAGTCACGAAGTTTGTTTTTCACCAGTTTGTAATCTTCACTCTTTTGTGTGTCGATACTGATGTAAAATATTTTTTTCAGGAAACTGTTTATCTTCTCTGCTGGAGCATTTTTAAAGTGAGAGAATGCCTGAATGCCTTCTTTCATCTTTTTTCGAAACTCGCTATCGGTAAATTTTGAACGGCTCACGCCGAGCACAGCATAACCTTGAGGTAGCGAATTATTCATATATAAATCGAAAACAGAAGGTATCAGTTTTCGATAGGTGAGATCGCCCGAAGCGCCAAAAATAACAAGCGCCTGATTGTCTATTTTTTTCATATTTAAAGCACGTTTACGTAACGTAAACAAATAAGAAAGCTAAAAGTTGATTTAGAAAACTCCGAAAATTTCAAAACAACCGCTGCAATGCCGGTCTGTTTTTTATGAAGATTTTACGCCTATCCACATCAATAAGCCCTTCATCTGCCATTTGCATCATCACGTTTACCAGTGCCGGACGTGAGACTCCAAATAAACGCGACAAATCTTCTTTCGACATTTTCAGCTGAAATTCCTGTCCGCCTTTCGATTCTTTTAAAACGTAATATCCCAATTTAGCCCGAATAGTGCGTAACGATGTAAGCCGTAGTTTTTCCGACAAAAAAGTAACCTTATTTGAAATATACGATAAAAACGCTTTCATAAAATCGGGATATTTACTCATCAAAAGATAAACATTGTCTTTAGGAATAAGAACGGCCACGCAATCAGTTTTTGCAATGGCGGTAACAGGCGAAATATTATCGGTAGCAAACAGAAAGCCGGTTGCCAGCGGATTGGGAGATTTAATCAGCTCTATTTTCATGAAATCGCCTTTCTCGTCCGACATTTCAGTGCTAACTTCGCCTTTCACTACAATATATAGCTGTTCATAAACCGATCCTTGAGCTACCAACATATCACCTTTTCCATATCGTTTAACATTGTATCGGACATCATTCAAAAAGCTTTCTCGATCTTTTTTAGGTATAGAATTACATAAAGGACATTGGAAAATAGTTTGGGAATAATCTATATAATGCTGGTTCATAATTTATTGAATGTTAAAACATATTTGACTTCTAATAGTAATTACACTAAAAGCACTTGCAGAATAATTCTATTGCGATTAATATTTATCAGTAAAATATTAATCTTTACAAGCATTGTGGCACGAAAATAACTATTTTTTTGCGATTCGTAATAATTATTACATTCTTTTACATTTAAATTGCCTTTTTTTGTATCGAAGTTGATTAAAAGGTACTCTCAAACTAATATTACTACTTATGACAAAATTGAAAAATATTTGGAACGAGATAAAACCCAGAGGTGGTTGGAAATATCCGGCAATCATCATAACGGGAGCTTTTGTAGGATTGTTTATCTACACTTTTTTTGCTTCTCGCGCATACAGCTATTTATCCGATAATCCCCGAACCTGCGTAAACTGCCACGTAATGAGCCCTTATTATGCCACTTGGACACACAGTTCGCACGCACGAAACACAACATGCAACGATTGCCACGTTCCACAAAATAATATTATAAATAAGTATTTCTTCAAAGCCAAAGACGGGCTTCGCCACTCTGCCGTTTTTACACTAAGAGGTGAAAAAACAGCATTGCAAACTATCAAAGCCAGCTCGCAAGTGATTATGGATAATTGCATCCGCTGTCATACACAACTCAATCAAGAGTTTGTAAGTACAGGCAAAATGGGCTTCAAAGAGATGAAAGAAATGGGCGGAAACGCTTGCTGGGATTGCCACCGCGATGTGCCACACACCAGAAGTCGATCGGAAGTCTCGACTCCCAATTCACTTGTACCCTTGCCAGATACCAACGTGCCCGATTGGTTGAATACAGCAATGAAAAAGAACTAATAATAACTTGGAATTAAGAATAGAAAAGTCAAAATTAAAGCTGAAATAGCAAAAAATATAAATCATAAATTTAAATAAATAACTAACAAATTTATCACTATGAGTACAAATAATGATAACAAGAAGATGAAACCTTGGGTAGGATGGCTACTATTTTTCGTTACGGTGGGAGTAGTTTTTTTATTAGGAATGTTGGCGGCATCTATTACCCAACGCAGAGCTGAAATTACCAGTATTATGAACAATAAGAAAGTGAATATTACCGGTATTGAGTCAAGAAATGAAATATTTGCCGAAAACTATCCGCGCGAATATGAATCATGGACAAAAACTGCTGATACCACTTTCCAAAGTGAATTTCACGGAAGCAGTGTTGTTGATGTATTGGCTCAACGTCCCGAAATGGTAGTTCTTTGGGCAGGATACGCATTTTCTAAAGATTACGGTACTCCACGTGGGCACATGCATGCTGTAGAAGATGTATATCACTCGCTTCGCACCGGCTCACCCATGACACCCGACGCAGGACCACAACCTGCTACGTGCTGGACATGCAAAAGCCCCGATGTACCTCGATTGATGGATTCTTTGGGAATTGCAGAATACTATAAAGGTACTTGGGCGTCGCTTGGGCACGAAGTGGTAAATCCCATTGGTTGCGCCGACTGTCACGATGCAGAAACCATGAATCTTAAAATCTCACGTCCGGCACTAATTGAAGGATTTCAACATGCAGGAATGGACATTAGCAAAGCATCTCAACAAGATATGCGCTCGCTGGCCTGCGCACAATGTCACGTAGAGTATTATTTTACTCCCGAAGGAAAATATCTGATCTTCCCTTGGCACAACGGCTTAACGATGGAAGGTGGGGAACAATATTACGACAGCATCGGTTTTACCGATTATACTCATAAACTAAGTCGTGCACCTATTATTAAGGCACAACACCCCGATTATGAAATATTTAAAACCGGCATCCACGCTCAACGTGGTGTTTCGTGTGCCGATTGTCATATGCCATACGTATCGGAAGGTGGTGTTAAATACAGCAACCATCATGTGAGAAGCCCCTTGGCAAATATAAACAACACGTGTCAGGTTTGCCATCGTGAAAGCGAAGAAACTCTCCGCAACTCTGTTTACGAACGTCAACGCACGGCTAATCAAATTCGCGATTTAGTTGAAAAAGAATTGGCTGCTGCCCACATCGAAGCTAAATTTGCTTGGGATAAAGGTGCTACAGAAGCTCAGATGAAAGATATTCTGCAACTACTTCGTCAATCGCAATGGCGTTGGGATTATGCAGTAGCATCACACGGCGGATCATTCCATGCTCCGATAGAGTTTCAGCGATTGCTCTCGTTAAGTCTTGACCGTGCTCACAAAGCTCGCTTTGCTATCTCAAAAGTATTAGCACAACTTGGACATATCGGCGATGTTCCCATGCCTGATATTTCTACTAAAGAAAAAGCTCAAGCCTATATTGGATTAGATATTCCACAAGAGAAAGCAGCAAAAAAACAGTTTATAGAAACGGTTGTTCCCAAGTGGTTAGAATCGGCAAAGGCGAATAATAAATTGGTGAGCAGACGATAAGAAACTACTGATTATTAATTACCAATTACTAAGTACAAGATTTATATGCCTGAGAGTCTATTGTCTATCAGTCTTGGTTTTTGGCTCTATAAGTCTGTAAATGAATGAATAATTCTCGCAAAACATGGGAAAAACCGTGGAATTATACCGAAGGATTTATTGTTGCAGGAGGTATTGCGCTTGCAGGGCTTCTATTACAGTTTTCGCTCGGAAATATCAATCCTACTGATTTTGGTTCTCCCATAAATATAATCATTGGAGCCCTATTTGTTGTAGGGCTTCTTTGTTGTCATTTCCTACTGAAAGATAACCACATTATTCGCTGGTTGTCAAGCGTGAGATCAACGTTTCCGGCGTTGCTGATAATGTTGTTATTTATTATTATTCTGGGGCTAACACCACAGTTTACCGTAAACGAGCCTCAGGCACATTTGCCCGACAATATTTTCAGACGAATGGGTTGGTATCGAATGACTACATCGTGGGCATTTGTTTTCCTTTGCTTCTACACGTTAGTGATTTTGGGTTTTACCACACTAAAAAAAACTCGACAACCTCAATCGTGGCGATTAATCGGATTTTACCTCAACCACCTGGGATTGTTTATTGCCCTGTTGGGAGGTTTAATAGGGAGTGGCGATATGCAACGCCTAACAATGACCGTGATGGAAGGAAAAACCGAATGGCGTGCACAAGATGCCAAAGGCGATATTCACGAACTCCCCATAGCTATTGAATTGGATACGTTCAAAATTGAGGAATATCCGCCAAAATTGGTTATTATCGATAATCACTCGGGGAAAATATTACCTGAAAACAGACCGGAATCATATATGTTTGAAACCACCGGCAAAACAACACAGTTGAGCGGAAATACAATCGAAGTGCTTGAATATATTCCGCAAGCTGCTGTAGTAAGAGACTCCGCTTTTACAAGTGTTGTTCCTATGCTAATGGATGGAGCCGCAACCGCATTAAAAATTCGAGTAATGAATTCATCGCTGAAAGAACCCGTTGAAGGCTGGGTAAGCAACGGAAGCTATATGTTTCCTTATCAGGTATTATATATCGATGAAGCTACCAGCGTAGCGATGCCCGTGCAGGAGGTGAAAAAATACACCTCAAAAGTAACTGTTTTCACCGAAAGCGGAAATACCCAAAAAGCGGATATTGAAGTAAATAAACCTTTATCGATAGAAGATTGGATTATTTACCAATTCAGCTACGATGAAACAATGGGAAAATACTCCAAAACCAGCGTATTCGAACTCATTCGCGACCCCTGGTTAAAAGTGGTTTACACGGGTATTTTCATGCTATTGGCAGGAGCATTGTTTTTGTTTATTGTAGGACCGAAGAAAAAATAACGGCTATGCCGATAACGCTTCACGATAGTGCCTTTGGCGATAAAGTGCTACGAGAGCTAAAGCTGAAATTCACGTTGTGAATGATAGGCGTTTCGGGCAATAGAATAGTTCAACGCCACAACTTTATCACGAACGAAATGAGTCTATCGTTCCGATATAATCGGAACACTATCGCACAGAGTGCATTATCATTTTTTGTAAAAAATTAGAATTATGACTTGGGATCATTTTATATATTTTGCTTCATCGGCAGCTATATTTTGGATTATAGCATCAATTTTAGCGTTGCGAAATTCTAAAAAAACACTGCCTACTCTTCTTACCGTACTTGGATTAGGTATATTTTTCACATTCATCATCGGTTTATGGATGTCATTGGAGCGTCCGCCGTTGCGTACTATGGGTGAAACCCGATTGTGGTACTCATTCTTTCTTCCCGTAGCAGGATTAATAACCTATCAACGATGGAAATACAGGTGGATTTTATCATTCAGTTCCATTTTATCAATAGTATTTATTATCGTAAACATAGCCAAACCCGATATCCACAACAAGGTACTGATGCCCGCCCTACAAAGCCCATGGTTTACGCCGCACGTTATTATCTATATGTTTTCGTACGCCATTTTAGGAGCAGTTACGTTGGCTGCCCTTTATTATCTGGTACGTGAAAAAAAGATTTCGAACAAATCACACCTGATGGATATGACGGATAATCTGGTATATGTAGGTACTGCTTTTATCACGATGGGAATGCTTATGGGCGCCATTTGGGCTAAAGAAGCTTGGGGGCATTACTGGAGTTGGGACCCGAAAGAAACGTGGGCAGCTGCCACTTGGATTGGTTACTTAATTTATATTCATTACAGACTTAGAAAAACATCGAAAAATAAAATATCGATGATTATTCTTGTTTTTGCTTTTATTCTCTTGCAGGTATGCTGGTACGGGGTTAATTATTTACCATCGGCGCAAGGACGAAGCGTACATACGTATTCTACAAGATAAACAGACATAAGATAACAGATAATCAAACTTTAGACTTATAGATTCTTCTTCGTCAGCCAACAGATCAGAATGACAAACAATCAAAAAATCTGTAAACGGAGTGATCTGAAGTCTTTCAGCAAAACAATCTCTAAAAAAACAAATATTTATATTTATGAAACAGTTTTATTTTTTATTGCTTTCGATGCTAATAATTACATCAAGCAACATAGTTTCCGCACAGGAAAAAGAGAGTGAATTTACAATAAAAGCGCAATTACGACCAAGAGCCGAATATCGTCACGGTGTTATCAGCCCAATGGGCGAAAGTAGCAAAGCATCGTCGTTTATCTCTAATCGCGCACGATTAAGTTTAGGATTCGATAATGGATTTCTGGCGCTGGGAGCATCGGCACAAGATGTTGCTGTATGGGGAGAAAGGGCACAAATAGAGAATACACCACGCACAAGCGGAATAAACGAAGCGTGGGCTAAAATCTACAAAAACGGTTTTTTTGTGCAGTTAGGACGCCAACAGCTAACGTATGATGACGATAGAATTTTAGGTACGCTTGATTGGCATCAGGCCGGACGTTTTCATGATGTCCTAAAAGCTGGTTACGAAAACACTAACAACAAAATCCATTTGATTTTGGCGTACAATCAAGACGCACAGAGACTAAACTCCGGAAAATTTTACGCCGGAGGACAACCCTACAAAACTATGCAGACAGCATGGTACCAATTTGATAACAAAGAAAATTTCACTGCATCACTCCTGTTAATGAACTTAGGATTTGAAACCGGAATAGTGGGACAAAACAGTGTGCTTGATGAAGCTAAAACCAGCTACATGCAAACCATCGGGACAAACCTATCGTATAAAATCAACGATTTAAGTTTGTACGGAACTGTTTATTATCAGATGGGGAAAAACTGGTTGGACAAAGATATAAACGCGTACATGTTTGCAGCAAAAGGACAATACAAATTTACACCGGTGTTTTCTGTTGCTTTAGGACTCGATTATCTCTCGGGACAAAAAGCGAATAACGAAAAAGTAACCAACTTTAATCCACTTTACGGAACTCACCACAAATTTTATGGAGCAATGGATTATTTCTATGCTTCGCTTTTTGGAGACTACGGATTGGTGGATTTTTACGGGTCGCTTATCTTCAAGCCAATGAATAAATTTACTATTGATCTCACCTACCATAATTTTTCTTCACAACAACCGATAAAAGTTGTAGATGTTGATAAAAAAGGGTTGGGATCGGAAATCGATTTGACGGTAACCTACCCCATTCGTCCGTACATTGTACTGCAGGGTGGTTATTCGATGATGTTCGGAACCGATGCTTTCTTCCAGATAAAAGGTGGAAGCAAAGACCGCACACAAAATTGGGCGTTTTTATCGTTGAACGTGAATCCTACGATATTTAAAGGGAAGTTTTAAATATTCAAGTAGAGACGCGGCATGCCATGTCTCTACATAATTACTGACGGGGTGACTTTACAGTCGCCCCGTCAGCTTATATATCATCGGGATAAATCACATCGTGCAGGAAAAGTGCGTGTCCCGGAGCAGAATCACCGGCAACAGAACGGTTTTGTGCTTCGATAATCCGGCGAAGACCACGTTCATCCAATTTTCCACGACCGGCTTCCAAAAGTGTTCCCACAATGGCACGAACCATATTCCGCAGGAAGCGATCGGCAGTAATTGTGAAAATAAAACGAGTGGTTCCGTCTTGTTCCCAATATGCCTCGTGAATATGGCAGTTATTGGTTTTCACATCGGTATGCAGCTTGCTGAAACTGGTGAAATCTCTGTATTCTTTCAGTACCGAACACAACGAATTCATGGTATCAATATCGGGTTCAAAAAATACTTGATAGTTGAAATCGTGTAAAAACGGATCTTTTTCCGTTGTGAGGTAATATTTATAGGTTCGTGAAGCTGCCGAAAAGCGTGCGTGAGCATCAGGCTTTACTTCGAAAACTTCATGAATAGCAATATCTTTCGGCAGAAAGCTGTTGAGTTTTCGCACCAATTCTTTCTTATCCAAGTTATTTCCCGAAAAATCAAAATGTGCTACCATTTTTCGGGCATGCACACCGGCATCCGTTCTACCCGCTCCCACCACTTCTATCGGCTCACGCAAAATAGTGGAAAGCGCGTCCTGCAAAACTTGTTGCACGCTTACGCCGTTAGGCTGTATTTGCCAACCCACGTAGTTTTTTCCGTTGTATGAAAGGGTGATAAAATAACGATTCATGGACACACCATTTATTTAGCGAGTATTGTTTGGCTCAAGTAACATAAGTTTCAATAACTCAAAAGCTATAAGTCCGGCACCTTGTAAGACACTTTTTGCAACATCCTTTCCCTTTTCTTGCTCTTTAGGTATTTTTTTATAATAATATGTATTTCCTCGCGCCAATTCCTCTTGCATTGCATGAAGAAGTAATGATTTTGAAGACAAAAATCCGGACACGTAAAATAAGTTATCATATATTATTTGTGTATTACTTCGCTCACTTCGCAAAGTCAGATAAGAGTTAAAAAGTATGGGCGTGTTCTCAGCATCAAAACTTATCTGTTTTACTTTTTCTCCTTTATATTGTTTTTGGGAAAGATTATCAGGCAAAACCGTAACTTTAAAAGCCTGCATTCCATTTAAAGCCCTGTTAACCGATGAATGCACCGGTACAATTAAACGCGGCTGCGCTTCTACCCATATCGTGGGAACATTTTCTTCGGGGAACTTCAAATTTCTATTTCCGTCATAAGAGTAAGCGCAAACGATACTTATTGTATCTGAATAATTGTTCCATGTGCGACGATTTTCTGCAATAAGAAAAGAGTGTGTCCAATCTACAAAGAGTTCTTCGTTGGTACGATTATTAATTTCAATCGAAAACTTTCCGTCATCAGCATTAAAGAAATAGGTAAGCGAAACATCGTCTTTGGTTACCGTGAAACCTTTTTCCGTGGGCTGTTTCACATGATTGCCAACCGAATTTATTGTAGAATAATAGTATGTGGGTCCACAACTTTGAAAGAAAACAGCCAATAACAATAATTTAAATATATTTTTCATCATTTCAAGCATTTATCGGACGGTTATATGAAAGCAGGCCTGTTTTCGTTCGTGCTTCACGTAGCAACGATCTTGTTTCTTTAAATCGAAAAGCACTTGTGCCAGCACCAATTTCAAACGTTCGGGCGGAATTTGCTGCAAGGTGTCGGGAATAATCTGCTCGAATCGCTTCCACGATATATCGAAAGTGGTTCCATAGCGATGGGTAGAATTTTCACTGGCGTTGATGTTTCTTTTTGTGAGTGTTGAAAGATCATCATCAGTACGAAGAATGCTAGTGAGATATAGCCGATAAAGCGGAAGCTCTTTACTGTAGAGCGAATCACGAAAATTATATGCAATATCGATAAAAAGCTGTGCTGCCGAAGGAACCAGAAACGGAATGGAGTGCGTTATGTTGTGCATCTTATAAAGCTCCAGCTCATCGGGTAAGCGCACCAATTTTTCTTTCAATTTCAACGTATCGTCGCGTAGTGCCATTGGCGAAATTCCGTTAAGAATGGCAGAGGCTAAGTGTGCATCTTGTAAGTCGTTGAATTCTTTGTTGTAGTTTCCCGAAAAACGTTGTTTCCTCTCTAAAGGAATTCCATGTACAGTTTTTACAGTTTCGGCTATTTCGGCTCTACCCTTTCCACAAAATGTGAATGAAAAAGGAAGTAAAAATAGCAGAATCCATCGGCAATATTTCATAAAGTGGAGGCAATTATTTTTTGCAAACGATAAAAACAACTTCTTATTTCTAACTTCTAATTTCTTATTCCTAATTATTCATTTCCCGAAGTCTGATTTTCGTAAGCATTTGCTTAGTATTCAGGGGAAAGTCACCATCCATCATCCACGAGTAATAGCTGGGCTCATTGCGTAAAACCTGTGCTACCGATTTACCTTTGTGTTTTCCGAAATTGAACACCTCAACACCATTTTCATCGAAAATAAGTCGTCCGGCAAAATCCACATTGTTGTTGAAACTGGAGTATTCTTTGGACAGAAATGTAATATCGTTTTCCAAGTCGGGGTAACGATCAAGTTGTGATTTCAGCACTTCATAGGTGGCAATAGTATCGGCTTCGGCGGAGTGCGCATTTTCCAACTCCTTATCGCAATAAAATTTGTATGCAGCTTCCAGCGTGCGTTGTTCTTTTTTGTGAAAGATAATCTGAACATCCACAAATTTACGCTTGCTCATATCAAAATCCACTCCGGCACGGAGAAACTCCTCCGACAGCATCGGCACATCGAAACGGCTGGAGTTGAAGCCTGCCAAATCACAACCTTCCAGCATTTCGGCCAACGATTTTGCTACTTGTTTGAAAGTAGGGCAATCTTTTACATCGTCATCGGTAATACCGTGAATGGCAGTTACCTGCGGTGGAATAGGCATTTCTGGGTTTATACGCCGGGATTTTATTTCTTCTTTTCCGTTGGGATGAACTTTCAGTAACGAAATTTCGACAATTCTATCTTTAGTAATATTTATTCCCGTGGTTTCCAGGTCAAAGAAAACCAACGGGTTTTTGAGGTTTAATTGCATTTTAAATTTTGTTTAAGTGCCAAACACAAATTAGTTTATAGTATTCATAAATAAATCGACACGATT
>JAUNUM010000117.1 GCA_030538215.1 Bacteroidia bacterium | reverse complement strand
AGAAATAGAATTGGGTGATAAAGTTATTTCTGTAAATAGATTTGTTATTCAAGAGGTTAGTTTGGAAACAATGTGCGCTATTCAGAGGGCAACAGAGATATCAGATTCCCTAAAATATGTTCTTGAAAATAAAAAAGGAGAACAATATACCGTTGAGACTACTAAAATAACACCCTAACACCTACTATTTAAAAACTATAGAAAAGATGAAAACACATATTTTATCACTTTTGCTGGTTG
Source organism: Bacteroidia bacterium (assembly GCA_030538215.1). Taxonomy (GTDB): domain Bacteria; phylum Bacteroidota; class Bacteroidia; order Bacteroidales; family Dysgonomonadaceae; genus Petrimonas. Next base: position 5,168 of record JAUNUM010000117.1, on the reverse strand, counting down.
TTGCATTTGTACAATGCTCAAAACCCATTGCGGATACAACTAAGTCAGAACAAACCGCCCACATTCAAGTCGCCGTTTTTGACGGACACGGCGGTGCGCAAACCTGCATTTGGGAAGCCGTGGCGGCGATAAAACTCGATGCGGAAATGGATGTTCGCACCATTACCACGGTCGATATTGCCAATAACGTTCTCGATTCTATTGATGCTATTATTATCCCCGGTGGCGGTGGAAGTCGTCAGTTTCTGAATTTAGGCGCCGAAAACCAACAACGCATCAAAGATTTTGTGGCGCGTGGCGGCGGCGCAGTCGGAATTTGTGCAGGAGCATATCTGTTTTCGAGCACTCCTGATTACGCATGCATGAACTTAAATGACGCGCAAGCCATCGACATTGAGCACGACAACCGTGGACACGGGATTGCCAAATTCACGCTTACCGAAGAAGGCAAAAAACTGTTTCCCGAAATTGCCGATAGAGATACTTCATTCGTGATGTATTACGAAGGTCCGGTTTTCGTGAAAAACGAGAGCGATACTCTTTCTTACAAAACTCTCGCTATCATGCAAAGCGATGTTCACGAAGAAGGAAACGCACCTGCTAATATGACGAACAACAAGCCGTTTTTCATTACCAATAACTACGGAAAGGGAAAAGTTTTCAGCTCCATCGCTCATCCCGAAGCCACACCCGGCATGATGTGGATGATTCCTCGGATGGTTCGCCGGACATTGGATCTGCCAATAAAAGAATACAAACCCGAAATAGTAAATCCCAATATCTTCAACAGAGAAATTTTGATGTCTGTTGACGATTTGAAACAAGAATCGGCATATTTTCAAACATTTTTACACGGCACAGCGGATGAAAAAATTGCAGCACTGGACTGGCTACAATCGAAACACTCGTGGGATGCCAAAAGATGGATTCAAGGATTATTATTCGATGGGGATGCATCCGTTCGTGTTTGTGCTGCCAAATATATTGCCAGCACACATTATTTGCATTATCTGCCCGATGTGCGTGCCGCTTATAATTCGGAAAAAGACCAAACAACAAAAGCTCAATTAAAAGAGCAATTGAACAAATTGGAAGCGCTGCTTCCTTAAATAATCAACTCCCCATCTGACCGATTACCGGTCTGATGGATAAAAAGCAAACATTTCTTATGCCCCAGACGGATTTGGAACTGTCAGAGGCTATGAAGTATAAAAAAACCGAAAGGCGGACTTAAACCGCCGTTCGGGCTAAAGAGAATGAGAAGAATTTTAATATTTACAGGAAAGTTTATCGGCGATATTATCGACTTTTTTTATCCGCCGTTCAGGCGATTTTTCAGTCGGCAATTTTTCCGTTATGGAGTAAGTGGCGCTGCCAATTTGGTTTTCGACTGGGTGCTTTATTTCATAATTTACAATTACGTAATACAAAAACAATTTATTTCGCTGGGATTTGTCACAATAAGCCCACACATTGCAGCACTGCTCATCACTTTTCCAATAACGCTTTTCACCGGATTTCTACTGCAGAAATACGTTACCTTTACTACATCCAATATGCGTGGTCGCCAACAATTGATACGCTATATGGCGGTAGTGGGCGTGAATCTCCTTATCAATTATTTCGGACTAAAACTATTGGTAGAAACATTGCACTTCTACCCCACTCCATCAAAAATGATAATAACCGTTATCTGCACAATTTTCAGCTATTTTTCGCAGAAGAAATTTACGTTTAAGGTGGAAGAGAAAATATAATTGATTGGAGGCAACCTTTGAATCTCAAACAGAGTAAAGTCTATACCTCTGAATTTTGATAAAGGTAAAAAACTTAAATTCCCTCTTTTTTCCAACAATTTCATTAACTTTGCCCATCATACCAACTAAAACTTTTATAACACTATGTTCGACAACAGCAATCGCGCTTTTATAGCCATCAACAACGAGGCCGAAGTGTGCCTGATTCCCAAAATGGCAAATCGCCACGGATTAATTACCGGCGCCACAGGAACCGGAAAAACCGTTACCCTGCAAACGCTTTCGGAAACGTTTAGCGATATGGGCGTGCCCGTTTTCGCGGCTGATATGAAAGGCGACCTTTCGGGCGTGGCTAAAATCGGAGGAAACAAAGAGAGCGTTAATAAACGTGTAGAAAGCTATAAATTAGCCGAAAAGGGCTTTGAGTATAAAGGTTTTCCGGTTCGGTTTTGGGATATTTTTGGAGAACAAGGTCATCCCGTGCGCACAACCATTACCGAAATGGGTCCGTTGCTGCTTGAAAGATTGCTGCAACTAAACGAAACGCAAGGAGCCGTACTCACCATGGTATTTAAAATTGCCGATGATAACAACCTGTTGCTTCTCGATTTGAAAGATTTGCAGAAAATGATTCAATTTGTAGGAGATAATCGGGCAAAATTCACTACCGAATACGGAAATATTTCTCCTGCCAGCATCGGTGCAATACAACGCGCATTGCTGCGACTGGAAAGCGAAGGTGCCGATAAGTTTTTTGGTGAGCCCGAATTAGTAATTACCGATTTTATGCAAACCGAACAGGGAAAAGGTGTTATCAACATTCTGGCAGCCGATAAGCTGATGAATTCGCCACGGGTTTATACCACTTTTTTGCTTTGGTTACTCGACGATTTGTTTAACAACCTACCCGAAGTAGGTGATATGGACAAGCCAAAATTGGTTTTCTTTTTCGATGAAGCACACATGCTTTTTAACGATATGCCCAAATTACTTCTCGAAAAAGTGGAGCAAATTGTCCGCCTTATCCGCTCTAAGGGTGTGGGAATTTATTTCTGCACACAAAATCCCGCCGATATTCCACCGGTTATTCTCGGACAACTTGGAAATCGTGTTCAGCATGCGCTTCGCGCTTATACTCCTAACGATCAGAAAGCAGTAAAAGTAGCAGCCAATACTTTCCGAACTAATCCAAAATTCAATACAGAAACGGCAATTACCGAACTCAATACCGGTGAAGCACTTGTATCGTTTCTCGACGAGAAAGGCGCACCACAAATGGTACAGCGCGCAAATATTCTTCCACCGCAAGGACAAATAGGACCAATTACAACAAGCGAAAGAGACCAGATAATGAAGCAGTCGCTCATTTATGGAGTGTATGAAAAGTTGGTTGACAGAGAATCGGCTTTTGAAATTCTCTCCAAAAAACAGGAATTGCTTGCCGAAGAGCGTGAGCAAGCCGAAGCCGAAAAGGAGCGTGTGCGTCAGGAAAGAGAAGAACGTAAAGCACAAGCCGAAGCCGAACGTGAAAGACGTGCCGAAGCTCGCAGAAAAAAAGAAGAGCGAGGCATCGTGGGCGATTTGCTGGAACAGGTAGGGAAAAGTGCTCAACGTCAACTAACCGGACAGTTAGGAAGAACCATTACAAGAAGTATTTTAGGTGCGTTTTTCGGGAAGAAGTGATTGGCTATTGGTAAATTATTCACTTTCCGTCTGACCGATTACCGGTCTGACGGATTAATCTGACGAATTAAATATAGTAGTTATTCTCCAAATGATGCGCCAGACGGTTCATCCGTCAGGCGCAACATTAAACTGTTCAACAAAAAAGTCTAAAATCTTTGTTCTTTACCCTTTGCTCTAATTTAAAAAAAATATGTACACCCAACTCTTCAACCACCACTGGCTCAAAAGTCTGCGTGCTCCCGGATATTACAAAAACCTTATCGTAAATATCTTTATGGGGATAACCATGCTCTACTTCCTGGCCATTTTTGTGCTAATGGGGTTTATGATGCCGAAAATTCTGAAAGAAACCGCTCCTCAACTCAATCCGGCGCTCACATTCAACGGTATAATGATTTTCATCGTTATTCTTACTTTACTTATCCGGTTTCTGTTTCAGCCACTCAGCACCGTCAACCTGCAAAGCTATCAGGCGCTATCCATCAAAAGAAGTAAATTAGTTAATTATCTTTTGCTGAAACCACTACTCAATCCCATAAACTATCTCACGCTTTGCTTTGCTATTCCCTTTTCCATCACGGGAATTAATCCCACGTATGGTATTGGCGGTGCATTTCGATTTATTTTAATCGTCATTTTCCTGATTTGGTTTAACACGCTTTTCGCTACATTTCTGAAACGTAAATTCGGGTCTAATATTTTGGGAATAGTGGTTTTTCTGATAATTGTTGCCGGATTGGCTGCTTTGGAATATTTCAAGATTTATTCTGTTTTTAATTTATCGCAACAAGTTTTTGGGTTTCTTACCGAGAATGCACTCGGATGGATTATCGCTTTATTGCTAAGTGGATTTGCTTTTGTTTTAAATAAATGGTTCTTTGCACAGAATTATTATCCCGAAAACTTCGATAAAAAAATTATAAAAAAACAACAGACCGAAACTCAAAACTTCTCGTTTATGGAGCGTTTCGGGAAAATCGGAGAGATTATCTCACTCGAAATGAAACTCGTTCTCCGGCACAAACGAACCAAGAATGTACTTTATTCGGCTGCGCTTTTTCTACTCTACGGATTACTGTTTTATCCGAGCGATATGTACAAAGAAAACGATGCAATGCTGATGTTTGTAGCCATTTTCGTTACCGGTATCGGAATGATTCTGTTCGGACAATGGATCATCAACTGGGAAGGTTCTTATTTTGATTTCCTGATGACAAGAGATATCGATACTCAATCATACATTAAAGCAAATTATTTTCTGTTGCTATCACTAAGTATTGTTTCTTTTATACTTACCACACCTTATTTTTTGTTTGGAACAGATATTTTGATTAACCATTCAGTAGCATTTTTATACAACGTTGGTGTAAATATTCATGTTTATCTTTTTGGCGCAACGTTCAATACCAAGCGGTTGGAACTATCAAAAGGTTCAGCCATGAATATGCAGGGCGTGAGTTACAAAAATTTTATCGTTATGATTCCCCTGCTGGTTGTCCCGATGGGCTTAATCGGTATTTTCTCGCTTTTCGACGCTAAAAACATCGCACTTATTATTTTAGCCGCACTAGGATTGGGCGGAATTGTTTTTTGGAAACAGCTCCTCGAAATCACCGAAAAACAGTTTTTAAGACGTAAATACGCGCTTTGCGAAGGATTTAGAAAGAAAGACTCAACCACTATGGATTGAAAATCCATAGGTTGGATTTCGACTATAAGTCGTTT
>JAUNUM010000012.1:26760-42931 GCA_030538215.1 Bacteroidia bacterium | reverse complement strand
GATGTCGGGCGTTGTAGAGACGCAATGCCTTGCGTCTAAATTTCAATGTAGAGACGTGATATTATCGCGTCTGTGGAATACATAATTGAAAGTTAAAAACCGATAATTGTCCGATAATACTATTTCGATCTGATGGTGAATGTTTTACCCGTAGAGACGGTGTGCACACCGTCTCTACACCAACAAGCGTATAACAGTTTAACAAAAGATATGAACAAAAACATTTTATATTCAATTATTCTCACGGGTTTACTGCTGTTTCAAACCGGTTGTTCATCCGAAGAGATAAACACGGGTGGCGGCGGCGTGGAAACGGACGGAGAAGTGGAAATGATGTTCCGCCTGTCGGTTCCCGATCCCGAGTTGAAGCCGGCTCAAACGCGTGCCCAAACGGTGGATGAAACAAAAATCCATACGGCTGATGTTTTAGTGTTCACGCAAACGGGCGGAACATCGGCGCCGTTTACTTACGCTTATCGCGTGAAAGGCGGCATCACCGCATCGGGCAATCCCGTTTCCGGTTTCAAGGCACGGTTGAAAACCTCCTCGGTTCCGGTTAAAGTACTCTTGCTAACCAATGTGGATATACCCGGGCAACTGGCTGAACCGGCTCTCGGCACAAGCGAAGCAACTGTTCGAAACGACCTGTGGATACAGCCTCAGCCCGGCGCCATGCCTGCCGCGGGTATTCCCATGTTCGGCGAATATACTTTCTCGGGGGGTATTTCGGCACAGTACAGCCGCGAGGTAAACGGCATTAAAATGTTTCGCTCCATGGCCAAAGTCACCGTGGACATCGATCCGGCTTTTGCCGCGCGTTTTCAGCTAACGCAAGTCTATGTGGCGCGCAGCCGCTCGCGCATGGCGCTTGTTCCTGCAAACACCGATGCTGCCGGACTGGTAACCGATGTGCGCATTCCGGTCGATGCCGACCTTTCACCCTTGGCTCCGGTGAGCGTGCAGCCTGTTACGGCATCGTTCTACCTGGCCGAAGACACCGGTTTTGCTACGGCACAGGAGATGGCCACGGGCAAGGGCAGCGACAAAAACACCTGCATTATCATTGGCGGGCGGTTGGATGGTGGCGCCGAAACTTTTTACCGCTTAGATATCCAACACGGTCCCAAAGATCAGGAGGTTTACGGACGCATTGTGCGCAATAACCATTACCGGATTACGGTTACGGGCATTACCCGTCCGGGCAAGGCATCGCTTTCGCTGGCTTTGGCTGAAGGCTTGCCCACGTTGCTGTATAAATCATACTTCACGCCCTATGATTTGGGCGGAGGCCTTACCACTATTGTCTTCGACGGTATAGAACAGCTCTCTGCCGCCGAGAAACAGATACTGCTTATGCCCGAAGTGGGCACGCGCGATTTGCCTGTCAGCCCCGGCGCGGTGAATACCGGCGTGCAGGTGGCACTTTACAGCGGTGGCGCCATTGTGGGGGCGTTCGGTTCCACAGCAAACTTGCCTTCAATGGGCGGTACGGCTACCATTGCCATGGTGGGCAGCGCTCCGGTGTTGCGTGTTACAAGCGCGGCCAATACCGGCACAACGGATTTGAAGGAGCAAATCGCCTTGAAAACCCCTACCAAGGTACTGTTGTTGGACATTATAAAAAAATCGCCTCAAACCGCCGGAATACAGGCGGTGGTGGACGGTGCGGTAACCAACCCGCAGCGGGCGGAGTTTTTGGCAACGGGAGGAACCAAAATAATTACCGTTACCAGTTCCACGCCCTGGCAGGCACAAGGATTCCCCGACTGGATACGGGCACGCAAACTCTCCGAAACGCAATTGGAGATATCTATCGCCAAGGCGCAATCGGAAACGGCGCGCGAAATCACCTTTGGAGTTAAAAACGCATTGGGACAAACAGCGTACATTACCGCATACCAACAGTATAACTTGGAGTGGAGCAACGCGTACACAAAAGGAGGAGTGCATGGACCGGACAATTTGTACTCTCAATGGGTAACGGCAAATCCCATGAAACGGCGTTATTTTACTCCTCCCACGGTTTCCGGTACGCAGCCGTTGCAGTTTGCGGCACCAGCGGGTGATGTGGTTTCTATTTTACCGCGCGAGAAATTATCCTCTGATTTTCCTACTCCTGAATCACTGCAATATCCTAACGGAATAAATCCTGAAATGGCAGGAGATTTCTATGACGTTTCATTGCCTTCGGAGCAAGTATGTCCGTCTGGCTGGAGGTTTCCTTATGAGTCGGAGATAGAAATACTTTTCAATAACCTGAAAAGAGATACAAATGCATGGTATATTCAGCAAGGGGCTACTAGAGTGTATTTCCCTATAATCGGATATCAAAACTCTTTGATTTCTTTTACTGCCAATATTGCGGCGCAACGTGACTATAGTGCTTTTCAGACGGGAGATATTGTTTTTGGAAAAAATTATAATTATACTAGTCATATAATGATTATCGTAATAGAACAATTTATAAAACCTATTACAATAAGTGCAAATTATGGTTATATTCGTTGTGTTCGGTAAATTATAGTGGACGAGGCGCGGAGGGGCGAGGAGTCGCGATCTGATTGTAGAGGTGTCATATATGGCGTCTCGGTGAAACGAGTTTCGAGGAAATACCTCCCCTCAATCCCCTCCAAAAGAGGGGACGACAACTGCCGATTAACATTTCTCTTGTGCATCGGCAGCACGCTCCTCATTAACTGTCCTATCCAATTTCTTCCCCTTTTGGGGGAAGTCCCGGAGGGGATGGGGGTTTTGGAGGAGGTCGGGAGGAGGTAAATTAAAGAACTGACGGACGAGAAGTTATGCTATCGCACGATTGTATCGAATTAGTAATTACCAATTATCGGGTGAAAGTGTTCACCGGTTGTAAATACAGACCTCTCCCCGGCCCTCTCCAAAAGAGAGGGAGTCGTCTGCGATTAACGTTTCCAATGTGCATCGACTGTTTGATAAGCTTTTCACCCTTGGAGGGTCAAAAACGGGGGATGAAATATTGACAATAGCTGCGGTGGATTTCACACCTTTGTCAAAGTTTGGAACTTTGACAAAGGTTTCCCTACAGCCCGATAATCCGGCAAATGGTGAATGTCGCACCGTAGAGACGCTATGACGTCTCTACAACGGGCATCAGCCCAATAAATCGTTTCTATTTGAACATTAAAAAATCGGAAGGAGATAAAATGGATATATTACGAAAAGGATGCAATACCGGCAGTGTTTATTTTTGTAGAAAGGCTTCAAACATTTCCGGTTCGAGACGTGTAAGTTTACTGATAATGGCGGCATCTACACCTTCCTCAGCCAATTCTATGGCGAGTTCCAACTGGTCGGTTCCAGTAGGGTATAATTCGCCGCGAAACAACGCGCTGAGCGCCCGTGAAGATAGTTTTCTCTTCCCTTTATCGGGGAGGGTGTTCCATATTTTTGCGGTGGCACCGTCTATTTCCAATATAATTCGTTCCATAACAATAAAAATGAATGAGTTGAAAGTGAATGCAAAGATAGTGAATTAATTGAAAATGGATAATTGAAAACAGTGTGTTGATAGGGATTAGGTAAATATATTAACCAATGGTGAATGTTGTACTGTAGAGACGTCATAGTCTCTACAATGGGCGCCAGTCCAATAATTCAGCCTCGAACGAAAAGGGGCGGTTGATTTGTTTTATGCGCCGTGCGGTTTGAAACCGCAGGGCGCGGTGGTAATCAGCCTAATGATTTGGCAATTGGTGAATATTCAGTTGATTATATAATAAAACAGGGTTCTTTAAAATATTGAGCAACTATTAAACCAAGTAGAAGAATTATTCTTCAATTTCTTGTGTGGAAGAAATGGGAGGTAAAAAGTTTTGTGAAGTAATCACGCTTTTTCCGGTTTTCTGTTCCAATGCCTTGCGAGCGTCTTTGGCAATTTTGCCGCCTTTTTTACCGGCCGTGGCATTTTGTTTAATGCCTTTGGCTTGCTCGGTTTCGGCTATTTGTCGGGTGGATAATTCGGCTAATGCGGTAAAAATCAGTTCCGCTTCGCTCATGTGGTCGCGTAGGTTCTGCCTGGATAATCCTTTCAGATCTTTGTGCTGTTTCACGGTCATATCCGTCCATTCTTGATGGATGATGTTGGTAAGCATGGCAAAGTCGTCTGATTTTTCCACGCCGCTTTCTTTCCAATAATCGGTTAGTTTGTTGCGGGTTTCTTGTCCTGCCATGCGTTGTTGAATCCATTTGTCGCTTCGTCCGAGTTTTTTCCAATTCTCACGAGCGCGGTTCAATCCTTGTTCGGGGTCGGCTACTTCCTGCATACGCTCGTATCCCACTTTAGCAAGCCATTGTTTAAACGGCTCGGCTTTGGGTGAAGGAATGGATTGGATAAGGCGGAGGAGCTGCTGAGTATCTGCAACATCAGTAAGCCGCATTTTGCCATCCGAAGCAGGCATTTTCAAAGCGTGACAATTTGTCACGGTTTCATTTCCTTCTTCTTTTAGGCGTTGTTTTAATTTGCGCCAATAAGCCGGAGGATTAACGCTGTCTGTCAATACTTCTACTACATCAACAATGGAGAAGTACCACGTTTCTTTTTCTTCGTCCCAATGGGTACGGATTTGTTTGCTTTGGAAAAGTTTAATGTTGCTCATAATAAACTGTATAAAGGAGTTTATACAAAGATAATGAATTAATTGAAAACAGTGTGTTGATAGGGATTAGGTAAATATATTAACCAATGGTGAATGTTGTACTGTAGAGACGTCATAGTATGGCGTCTCTACAATGGGCGCCAGTCCAATAATTCACCGTAGAGACATAGCACCGTGTCCGATCTCTGACGGATGCACACCGTCTCTACACCAACAAACGTATAACAGTTTAACAAAAATATGAACAAAACAATTTTATTTACATGTATGATTGCCGCGCTGCTCTTTTCGTGCAGCGAAGAGCGCCCTGTGGGAGATGTTGCCGAAAGCGGCAATGCCACCGTTTTGTTTCGGGTAAATACACCCGCTACAGAAGCGCCGGGTGTTGGCGGTAGTACTCGTGCCGGTATGGCCGATAACCTGAGTCAATACGAAAACAACATCAATCGTGTGTTGGTACTGCTGTTCAGGGGCGGACGACTGGTACAAGCCATGGACGGTATGGGGCTGAGTTCTACCGCCACACAAGCCCGATTTACCGTAACCACACGGGCAGGCGGTGAAGCGGTAAAGTTTTGGTTGCTGGCAAACACGCCGCTTACGGCTGCCGAGGTAACCAAGAACCTCTATGGTAAAACACCGTTGGAAATACCTGCCGCTCTAAATGCTATAGCAGCATCAGTAAACACGCACGGAGTAACTTCGCCTTTTCCGTTTTGGGGCGAAATAGATCTCCCCGCGGGATTAGCAACTTCTACTCCCGACTTGCCCACCCAGGTAACCGGCGTGAAAATGGTGCGCGCCGTGGCACGTGCCCTTATAGACAAAACGGTGGATAACGCCACGCTCAACATTACCTCTGCCCGCATTTACCGTATGAATAACGGTATGGGAGCCGTTCCCGCGGGGGTGGATACGGAAAACAAAGTATCGGCGCCTACGATTCCAACGGGCGCAACACCGTTGCCGCCCGTGTCGTGCGACGCGTCTTCGCTCCCCTTGGGCTATTACCTGGCGGAAAGCGCGGCTGCCGCCACCCCCGATGCCGCGGTAACGGCGGCAACATGCATAGTGATTGGCGGTAAGTTCGGCGGCAGCACGGTGGACACCTATTACCGCATTGATTTTGAAAATAACGTAGGTGGCGTGCTGAAAGTGGGCGAAATACTGCGCAACCACAGTTACCGTTTTACCATACAGTCGGTATCGGCTCCCGGATGGAGCACGCCCGAGGAAGCCGCCAACAACCGCCCCACGGGTTTAACGGTGCAGGTGCAGGATTGGGCGGATAAACCCTCGGTATCGTTTCAGAACAACGAATACACGTTCACGGTATCGTCGCGCGAGTTACCGCTTGCCGGCGCACAAGGTTCGGAAAGCTACGTGGAGTTTGTTACCGATGCCCCCGCGGTGGGCGTTCAGTTTAAAGGAATGGGCGTACCCAATACTTCGGGAGCCATAGAAAACGACCGCTTTCGCGTAACGCTTACCCCGCAGGGTGCGGGCAAATACCGCCTTACGGCAGTGACAAAAACCGAAAACACAACTGCCGCCGAAATCACGGAGACCATAACGGTTGCGGCAGGAGCATTGACGGTGGATATAGCCCTACGACAAAGTCTCGCCGATTACATCCGTGCTGCTACCACATTTATGTGGATTGCGTCGGACGGGAGCAATCCGATGGCAAATTATATAAGCACACCCGTGAGCGGTGAATTTGATATTACTTCAAAACCCGACTGGGTAAATATTACCACAACCGGCAATAAATTGCTGGTATGGGGGGCAGAAAACCGTACAGTGGGCACTCGCACGAGTGTAGTGGTGGTGGAAAGCAAAAGGCGCACATCTAAAATTATGATAACCGTAAAACAATCGCATTGGGTGGAATGGACAAAAGCCGAGTTAATTGGCGGAGACCATTTTACAGGAACCGGAACTTCGGCTTATAGCGGAATTACTTTTGTGGGTCGTACACCCGCCGGCACCCCTTTGGGTTTGGCAACTCCGGCGGGCGATGTGTATCAGATAAAATGGAAACGCCAGGGGGCAACTGCTGATCCCGCCAATTATAACATGTTGGGCGATGGATATAATTTTGAACAAACTAAAGTAGCTTGCGACCAGTTGGTGGCAGAAGGAAAAACAGACTGGCGCTTGGCTTCGCAAGATGAACTGGTGGACTTGGGATTGCGGATAAAACAGTCTGCCAACAAAACACCTTATGCAACTAATCCCGATGGCAGCATTAATTATATGCCATTCACGGGCGTTCTTTCTCACGATGGGGAATCTAAAGGTTTATTGTATCGAGGAATAGAAAGGTTATTAGGCTCGGATGGGACTGTGCAGTCCCTTGCTCAACCTTTTTATGTTTATGAAAATGATGCAGAATTTATTAGATTTACCACAGGACTTTGGGCTGACTCTCACTTTAATAGTGTTCGTTGTGTACGTGATTATCCGTAAAATAGCCGGTGAAAGCGTTCCCCGCCACCGCGTCTGACCGATGGGTGGTCTGACGCATAGAGAGTTGCAGTTGGCAGATAATCAACTGCTGCCCGGTGGGTTGTAGCGCCCCCACACACCCGGCATTTTCATGCATCAGACGGACTCGAAGCCGTCAGATGTGGCGGTGAAAGCGTTCACCGCCACATCTGTCCGATAGTCTAAAAGTCTTTTATCGTCTGTCTTGGCTCTTTGGGATTTTAGATGTGGGATGTGGGAGTTGCCCTTCGCTCTTTAATTAATTCACACTTAAAAAACGGCTTTACCCCCTGCCGACGCAAGTTCACATCCGTCAAAAATCGGACAAAACGCCGGCAGTTTCAAACTGCCAAACAGTTTGGTGTCCGAGTTACAAGCTTGAACGAAAAGGGGATAACATTTTTACCGTTGGCGGACTAATATTTCGGCAATTGGTGAATGTTTCACCGTAGAGACGTAGCACCGTGTCCGATCTTTGACGGATGTGTCCGACCTCTGACGGATGCACACCGTCTCCACAATGGGCAGCAACCTATGCGTGATATGTTTAAACCGTACGTTTGAAGGGGAGATGGATAATCGCAGTTCGATTGTAGAAGTGCAACCTGCAGCAAACAGGTATGCAAGGGTAAGATACCCTTATGCTAAATTTTGGTTGGAAAAGCGTGTCTGTGAAGATACGCTTTTCTGTGATTTTAACTTTGGGGTATGAGGTGAGAAATACTTCCCGTTGACGTAAGTTTTTAACTCGCAACTCTTAGACTTCGTGTCCTTAAGGAGGGGTAGCCGCATCCGCAATATTCGTAACCGGTGCTTTTATTCTTTGTAAAACACCTTGTACTCCCAAGGCTTCAACTCCATTTCTTTAACGGGAATTGCTGCTTCCGCATTGGGAAAAGCGGAGAAACTTGTACCCGGGACTTCTTCACCGAAAACAACTTTTACCGAATTTTTACTCAGGTTGAAAACACAAACAATCTCGCTTCCTTCGTTCTCCCGTTTGAAAGAGAAAACGTTTGCCGGTTTATCGTTAACGATTTCCGTTATTTCTCCACTTCTCTCTTGTGATAACAACGCTTTATTGGCTTTTTTAAGAGCATTAAGCGATTTATACAGTTCGGCAAAATTGGCTTTGTCTGTCCAATCTATACTGTCTTTTTCAAAAAACGCTAACCTGCGGTTTAATCCGGCTTCTTGTCCGTTGTAAATTAACGGTATGCCGGGAAGCATGTAGGTTAGTACGGCAAATGTTTTGGCGGCATCGCCCATTCGCTCGAACTCTGTTCCGTTCCACGAATTTTCATCGTGGTTTGATGTGAAAAACAAGGGAATGGCATTGGGCGAAAATCTGTTGTTTAAGCGCTTTAGCGATAAGCGAAGCGAATCTACAGGTTCTTTCCCTTGCGCCACCATATTCATCTTATGGTGAAAATCCCAGGCGTAAAACGCGTTGAAAATAGATTCGTTTAATTCCGGTTTTTCGGCTTCGGCCAGCATAAAGATATCCGATTTTAACGCGATAAGCGAATCTTTTGCCGTTTCCCAAAAGTCGGTCGGCACCTCGTAAGCCACGTCGCAGCGGAAACCATCGATATCGGTTTCGCGAATCCAAAACATCATCGCATTAAGCATTGCTGAGCGCATTTCGGTTTTTTCGTAATCCAATGGTGCGATGTCTGTCCAATCGTACATAACAATCGGGTTTCCCAAACTGTCTCTTCGGTACCAGTCAGGATGTTCCGTTATCCACTCGTGATCGCGTGAAGTGTGGTTGGGCACCCAATCTAAAATCACCTTTAAACCCAAATTATGAGCCTGTTTCACCACATTTTTGAAATCGTCCATCGAGCCGAATTCGCTATTCACTTCTGTGTAATTCTGTATGGAATAATAGCTTCCCAGCGTACCTTTTCTCTCTTTCTCACCGATAGTTTGAATGGGCATAAACCATAAGATATCCACACCAAGTTCTTTCAGTCGCGGTAAGTGTGTGACGAAAGCATTAAACGTGCCTTCCGGCGTGAATTGTCGGGTATTTACTTCATAAATTGTGGCACCGTACACCCACTCCGGATGAATGCCGGTAACCGGTTGATTATCCGTTTGTTTTTTGTTTCCGCACGAAAAAAGCATCGTGGAGGCAACAAGCAATAGAAATAGTTTTTTCATTATTATGTTAATTTTACAGCCATTAGCTTTTTGCTTTTAGCTATTGGCACGAAAGTGGAATTTTTGCAATATATGAAATAAAAATAAAAGCATAGATGCGAAACACCGATTCTCTTCATTGCATTAATTCATCGCAAAGCCAACAGCCAAGTGCTAACAGCCAATAGCCAATTTATGGGATTTATTTTTTGAGTTTATATACATCATCCCTATCCTGAACGAAGAAGACGGATAATGCTCCAAGAATTAGCGAACATCCGGCAAGAACCATTGTGAAGATGACTTGTCCGTCAAACACTTCCTTAGTGACAAATCCCAAAATGCTGGCTGCCAAAATTTGAGGAATTACGATAAAGAAATTGAAAATTCCCATATACGTTCCCATTTTATCAGCAGGAAGTGAGCCCGTGAGAATGGCGTATGGCATGGAAAGAATGCTTCCCCAAGTGAATCCGATACCGATCATCGGCAGGATAAGGATATTGGGATCTTTAATAAAAAAGAATGAGATAAACGATATTCCACCCACTGCCAAAGCGATAGAGTGAGTAGCTTTTCGCCCAATTTGCTTAGCGATAACCGGAAGGAGGAATGCAGAAATTGCCGAAACAGCATTGTAAACGGCAAAAAGAATACCTACCCAATCGGCTCCTTTGTTATAAAGTTCCGAAGCTGTATCGTGTGTGCCAAACACATGCTGAGTTACGGCAGGCGTGGTGTAAATCCACATCGCGTAAAATGACAACCACGAAAAGAATTGAACAATTGCCAATTGTCCCATGGTTTTGGGCATCCGAAGCAAATCGTTCATTATGCCCACCATACCGTTTTGAGTATTCCCTTTTTTGGTCATTATGCCCGATATCAGTAAAATAACCCCAAAAACCAACAATAATCCCGAAACAATATAAAGCTGCGCTTCAAGTTTCGATAAGATAATAATTCCCGTTGTGATAATTCCCGCAGTAGTCCAGATAGAACCGTTTTTAAGAAATTGATGATAAGAAACGGGTGGTTTTATTTCAGATTTTAAACCCGATATTGCCTCTTCTGCCTGTTCAAAAGCAGCTAATTCCTCGGGAGAATATTCCTTGGAAGTGAAAACCGTGTACAACACCGACGCCAACAAAACCACACCGCCAATATAGAACGAGAGCTTAACCGATTGTGGTATAACGCCTTCAGCGGCGGTATTGGGAACACCGAACCAATTCGTCAACATGTACGGCAATGCAGAAGCGACAACCGCGCCCAATCCGATAAAGAAACTCTGCATGGCAAAACCCATCGTCCGTTGTTCCGAAGGAAGATTGTCTCCCACAAAAGCGCGGAACGGCTCCATCGAGATATTGATGGAAGCATCCATAATCCACAGCATTCCGGCGGCAATCCAAAGCGCCGGGGAATTGGGCATTATAAAAAGCGCAAGCGTGGTAAAAATAGCTCCAATGGTAAAATAGGGACGGCGGCGACCATATTTCGACCAGGTTTTATCGCTCAAATGTCCGATAATCGGTTGGACGATTAATCCCGTAAGCGGTGCGGCAATCCAGAGAATAGGAATATCTTCCACCTTCGCACCAAGCGTTTCAAAAATACGGCTGACATTGGCGTTTTGAAGCGCAAAACCGAATTGAATTCCCAAAAACCCGAAACTCATGTTCCAGATTTCCCAAAAAGAGAGGTGTCTTTTCTTCATGTTAATGTTTTTCTTATTGTCTTGTAAAAGGCAAATTTACAATGCTTTGAATGCTAATCTCCGGCATTCAATATAAAAAAGTTGAAAATTTTATGCACTCGATTGCATAAATCGTAGAGACGATGCGCGCATCGTCTTCACAATTCCATCCGTCAGATTAATTTATAAGAGATTATCTGGTAGAGTTTCTTACCACCAAATCTGTTTTTATAACTTTGCTCACAATTCCTTTTTTCACCTCTTTCCCTTCAATCCGATTAATAAGCAGTCGTGCAGCAGTTTTCCCCATCTCAAAACCGTGTTGGTCAACACTGGTGAGCGTAGGGTCGGTAACTTCGGTGATGTCTGAATTGGTAAATCCGCAAACCGATATATCTTGCGGAACGCGAAAACCTGTCGATTTGATTATTTGAAGACAGTGGGCTGCCACTTCGTCATTGATGCAAAAAAACGCATCGGGAGCAGTATCTGCTTTCAGCATCGAAGGCACTATTTCACGAGCAAGTTCAACAGTATCGCACACCTGCATAAGGGCTTTATTTATAGGAATATTGTGTTTTCGCAAAGCGTCTTCGTATCCCATTCTCCGATTGTTGGCAATGGGCAGATGTGGATTCGAACCCAAAAAAGCAACTTGTTTGCATCCGCTGTTAATTAAATATTCAACAGCATGATAAGCGCCCGCGTAGTCGTCAATTACCACTTTATCGGTATTAATTCCGGTACAAATTCGATCGAAAAAAACCAGATGAACATCATTATCCACGATATCCTGAAAATGAGAAAACTCCTCTGTTGTCTTAGACTGAGAAGCCAAAATTCCGCAGACACGCGCATCGAGTAGCGTTTCCACGCTCTTTACCTCGCGTTCGTAATTTTCGTTGGAGTGGCAAATAATCAGGTTATAATTTCCTTTTTCAGCTTCTTCCTGAATTCCGGCAAGCACCGTGGAGAAGAAATAATGCACAATTTCGGGAACGATTACGCCGATGGTGTTATTTCGGTTGGTGCGAAGTTGAAGCGCGAGCGTATTGGGCTTGTACTTGTGCTTCAAAGCATAATTCTGTACAAGCCCTTTCGTTTCTTTACTGATGGCCGGATGATTCCTGAGCGCACGGGAAACTGTAGAAGGAGATAATCCCAGTTCTTTAGCAATATCTTTCAGGGTAATTTGCCGCTTGTCCATATTATTGAGATTTAAAAATATCTCAAATATATGAAAAAAAGATGATAGTAAGGATGAAAAGGAAGAGAAAAAAGAGGTGCAATTATTCTAACCCCACCCGTCCCGATTCTCGGGACTCGTCCCCTTTATCAAAAGGGGACAGTTGCGCAGGTCATATTGTTGATTATCTGCAAAAAATTTTTGCCCACAACTCTTCCCTTGTGATGCAAGGGAAGTCCCCGATTTTATCGGAGGAAGGATTAGAGATGTATGCGTTTTAACTGTACTCTTATTATAAACGAACTACGAATACACGCTTTTATTTTTTCAATTTTTCCAATATCGCTTCCACCGCCATATTCAATCCATCGGCATTTTTGCCTCCGGCAGTGGCAAAGTGCGGTTGTCCACCACCGCCGCCTTGAATGTGTTTGGCAGCTTCGCGTACCATATTTCCGGCGTGAAATCCACGGGCAACTAAGTCATCGCTAAGCATAACCGTGAGCATCGGTTTGCCCTGAAATTCGGTTCCGGCAACAAAAAACATGTTTTCGGGAAATTGTCCTTTCAACTGAAATGCAATGTCCTTAATAACATCCGGCATTGCCATCGGTAAACGAACAGCAAAAACCGTAACATCATTTATTTCTTGTTTTTTGGCGATAATATCCTGTTTCAGTTGTTCGGTTCTTTCTTTCACGAACTCCTGAATTTGTTTTTTCATCTCCTCATTTTCGTTTACCAACTTGTTGAGTCCTACCATAATTTCGGGCGCGTTAGCAGCAACCATATTCTTGGCTTCACGAAGCACGTCTTCCATTTTATAAAGATAATCCTCGCAACCTTTGGCGGTAACTGCCTCAATACGACGAACGCCCGCCGCAATGGCACTTTCGCTTACAATGCGGAATGTTCCGATGCGTCCGGTGCTTGAAATATGCGTTCCTCCGCACAATTCGATGGACGATCCAAAACGAACTGTACGAACATCGTCGCCATACTTTTCACCAAAAAGCGCCATGGCGCCTTGCGCTTTTGCTTCTTCGATGGGTACGTGGCGATGCTCTTCGATGTGGAAGTTTTCACGAATTTTTTCGGTCACTTTTTGTTCTACCGCACGAATTTCTTCGGGAGTCATTTTCTGGAAATGCGAGAAGTCGAAACGCAGCACTTCGGGCGAAACGTACGAACCTTTTTGTTCCACATGCGTACCCAATACTTCGCGCAGTGCTTCGTGCATGAGGTGCGTAGCGGTATGGTTGCTTTCGGTGGCAATACGTTTTTCGGTGTTGATGCGAGCCGTAAATTCGCCTTCCACATCTTGCGGTAGTTTATTGGTAAGATGAACGGCAAGATTGTTTTCGCGTTTGGTATCGAAAACGGCAATTTCTTCGTCCGATTTCGAAATCAGCCATCCGCTGTCGCCCACTTGCCCTCCCATTTCGGCATAAAACGGCGATTTAGAGAGAACTATTTGATAAAACTCTTTATTCTTTTGTTTCACTTTGCGGTAACGAAGCAGTTGCGTTTCGGTTTCGGTTTCGTCGTAACCCACAAATTCGGCTTCGCCATCACGAACTTTTGTCCAGTCGCCGGTTTCAACAGCGGCAGCGTTGCGTGCACGCTCTTTTTGCTTTTGCATTTCGACATTAAACCCTTTGTGATCAACTGCCATATCGTGTTCACGAAGAATAAGCTCGGTCAGGTCGAGCGGAAAACCAAACGTGTCGTACAATTGAAAAGCAATATCTCCTTCCAATTCGTTTCTGCTCGATTTTTTATGTTCTGCAATCTCTTTATCAAGCAAACGGATTCCCGTTTCAAGCGTTCTCAAAAATGAATTTTCTTCTTCGTTGATAACCTTTTCAATCAGCGTTTTCTGTGCTTCCAGTTCGGGGTACGCATCGCCCATTACCTTAATGAGCGAAGGGATAAGCTTGTACATAAACGCTTCGTGCATTCCCAAAAACGTGTATCCGTAACGAACGGCACGACGCAAAATACGACGAATAACATATCCGGCCTTGGCATTCGACGGCAATTGTCCGTCGGTTATTGAGAAAGCGATGGTGCGCACGTGGTCGGCGATTACGCGCATAGCGATGTCTTTTTTGACATCGGTGCCGTAAGTTGTACGCGTTATTTCGCCAATTTTAGCGATAATCGGTTGGAAAACATCGGTATCGTAATTCGATAATTTTCCTTGAACCGCCATGCAAAGACGCTCAAACCCCATTCCCGTATCAATCACTTTTGCAGGAAGCGGCTCCAGCGAACCATCGGCTTTGCGGTTGAATTGCATGAACACGAGGTTCCAAATCTCGATAACTTGCGGATGGTCGTGATTCACGAGTGAAACGCCATCAACTTTAGCGCGTTCGCTATCGTTGCGGATATCGATATGGATTTCGGAACACGGACCACACGGACCGGTATCACCCATTTCCCAGAAATTATCTTTCTTGTTTCCGTTGATGATACGGTCTTTGGGCAAGTATTTTTCCCAATAACCGGCGGCTTCGTCGTCGCGCTCCAATTTTTCTTCGGCGCTTCCTTCAAAAACCGTTACGTACAAACGATTGGGGTCTAATTTCAGCACATCGGTCAAATATTCCCACGCCCAAGCGATGGCTTCTTTTTTGAAATAATCGCCAAACGACCAGTTTCCTAACATTTCGAACATGGTGTGGTGGTACGTATCGTGGCCAACCTCTTCCAAATCGTTGTGCTTCCCGCTCACACGCAAACACTTTTGCGAATCCGCCACACGCGGATTTTTAATGGGCGCATTGCCCAAAATTATATCTTTAAACTGATTCATACCGGCATTGGTAAACATCAGCGTAGGGTCGTCTTTTATAACCATGGGTGCCGAAGGCACTATTTGATGCTCTTTGGAAGCAAAAAAATCTTTAAACGATTGGCGAATTTCTTGTGAAGTCATATCAAATTACGAGTTACGGGGTTCGTGTTGAAAACCCAACATTTTTGTTTTGAGGTGCAAAGATACAATTTTCTTGGGGTTTGTAGAGTTTTCAACCAAACTTCAATAATTACAAAGAAAAAACTTGACTTTCCTAATTAATAATATTAATTTTGAGGATTATATTTTTTGAATAAATCAAATAAATTAAAATGGCTAAAATCAACAAGTTAGTTTCTCCATTTCTAAAATGGGTTGGAGGTAAAAGACAACTAATACCTTCAATACTCAATTTTATGCCAAAAAATATTAAAAAATACAATTACATAGAGCCTTTCGTTGGAGGAGGCGCCATCTTATTTCATATTCAGCCTCAAAATGCCATTATTAATGATTTAAATAAAGAATTGATAAATGTTTATGAAGTTATAAAAAATAACCTTGAGGAACTTATAGAGAATTTAAAAAAACATAAAAATGAACCAGATTATTTCTATGAAATAAGAGGACTTGATAGAACTGCAGAGTACAAAAATATGTCTCCAGTTTTGAGGGCATCTAGAGTTATTTTTCTAAATAAAACTTGTTATAATGGGCTTTATAGAGTAAATAATGCTGGTGAGTTTAATGCACCTTACGGCTTTTATAAAAAACCAAATATAGTCAATGAACCGACATTAAAAGCTGTTAGCAAATATTTAAATAATAATAATATATCTATTTACTGTCAAGATTATTCAGAGGTTTTAAAATTAGCAGATCATAATTCTTTTGTTTATTTAGATCCGCCGTATTATCCAATTTCTGAAAGTTCAAATTTTACAGGTTACGTCCAAGGTGGTTGGGATATGTGGGATCAAGTCAGACTTCGCGAAGTTTGTGACGAACTAGATTCTAAAGGAGTAAAATTCTTACTATCTAACTCATCTGCTTCCTTCATAAAGGATCAATATAAAAATTATAATATAAGTGTTGTAAAAGCTATTAGAGCTATTAACTCCAATGGGGCTAATCGTGGAGAAGTCGATGAACTATTAATAAGAAATTATGAGTAAATCCAAAAATGATCAAGCTTGGGAAAGCATATTTGAGAA
>JAUNUM010000012.1:0-26750 GCA_030538215.1 Bacteroidia bacterium | reverse complement strand
ATAAATTCAGAGAGGCTAGATTAATGACCAAGTTTGATCATAGATCCCAAGTTCCTAAATTATTTTCAGATAATAACCTATCTATCCTTCCTACATCTAGAGGAGGATATGTTATTGGCTCTTTTGAAACATTTTATGATTTTAATACAGATGAAATAGAGATTTCTCCTATTGAATTTCCAACTTTTTTAGAGAGTTTAGATTATCGGGATATAACGAGTGAAGCTACAGCTCTTAATTGTGCCTTTGTTTCAAGAATTCTTCATCATTTTACTGAAGAGGAGAACTTACTACCTACAGTAAGCGGAAGAATGAGTTCCTCTTCATTTAATTTTGATATAAACTCATTAAAAGGATTATTTAAAGTTAAAGTAAGCAACTCACAAGTGGAAATTGATGGAGGATATGAAGGAGACTTTTCTTTAAATCTTATTGAAGCAAAAAACTATATTTCAGATGACTTTCTAGTCCGTCAACTCTATTATCCATTTAAACTTTGGAATGAAAAGATACGTAAAAAAGTAAGACCCATCTTTTTAACATATACGAATGGTATTTTTCACTTAAGGGAATATGAATTTGAAAATATTGATCTTTATAATTCTCTAGTATTGGTAAAACATAAAAAATATGTTGTTCAAGAGAGCGGCTTTAATCTTGAAAGACTAGATGAGATACTAAACAGAACTAGAACCATAAAAGAGCCCGAAGTTCCATTTCCACAAGCAAATAACTTTGATAGAGTTATTAACCTTTGTGAGCTTCTTAATCAAAAAGTATTTATATCAAAAGAGGAAATTACACAAAATTATGATTTTGATAAAAGGCAAACAGATTATTATTCAAATGCAGGAAAATATTTAGGACTAATTGAAGTAGGACGAGATTTATATAACGGCCAAATAGGGTGCTATTTGACGAGAAAAGGAAAACAATTGTTCAACCTAAGTCTTATCGATAGACAAAAAGAATTTGCAAAACTAATCATTTCTCATTCCGCATTTAAAAATTCGTTAAAACTTTATCTTGAAAATGGCGAAATACCAGAAAAAGAAGTGATAGTTGAAATAATGAAACGATCCAAACTATATAACATTGATTCTGATTCGACTTTTTTAAGGAGATCATCAACAATTATAGGCTGGTTAAATTGGATAATATCTCAAATTGACGAATAATTTATTATTCCCATGGGCAAACGAAAAAAACCAATCCAATTCAACGATAAACGTCTGTTTTACTCCATTCAGGAAGTAGCCGACCACTTCGCCGTAAACGTATCGCTGTTGCGATTCTGGGAAAAGGAATTCGAAAATATCAATCCCAAGAAAACCGCCGGTGGAACACGTCAATACACCAAAGAAGATATTCAACAAGTAGAAATTGTGTATCATTTGGTAAAAGATAAGGGTTTAACTCTTGAAGGTGCACGCCAAAGCCTGAAATCGAACAAAGACGATGCCGAAAAGCGCGTGGAAGCTGTGCAAAGATTAAAAGAAATAAAAAAAGAACTGCTATCGCTCGAAGAGGAGTTCAATAAATTGCACGAACAACAAAAATATACAAATAAAGAAACCGAATAATGATTAAAAAAATTATCCTTTTCGTGGCTGTACTCTTTACTACAGCTATTTTTGCGCAAAATAACACTCCAGTACGCGTGGGCGCGGAAATTACCGATAAGTATCTTCCGCTCATCAAAGGTAAGCGCGTAGCGGTAATGGCTAACCAAACAAGCATGATGGGGAAAGAGCACCTCGTAGATTTCCTGCACCGCAACAAATACAATATTGTGGGAATCTTCTCACCCGAACACGGTTTCCGCGGAACGGCCGATGCCGGCGAACACGTATCCAGCTCCGTTGACGAAAAAACGGGCATCCCAATCTGGTCGCTTTACGGTTCGGGAAGCAGCAAACCCGGCGCCGATAAAATGAAAGAATTCGATATTCTTTTATTTGATTTACAAGATGTGGGACTTCGATTTTACACCTATTACGCCAGCATGGCGCGATTAATGGATGCTTGTGCCGAACACAACAAAAAAATGATTGTGCTCGATCGCCCCAATCCGAACGGATTTTATGTGGATGGCCCCATTTTGGATATGAAACATAAATCGGGAGTGGGCTGGCTGCCCATTCCGGTAGTTCACGGAATGACATTGGGTGAGCTTGCTTTGATGATCAACGGCGAAAAATGGCTGCCGCAAGGCAGAACGTGCGACGTAACAGTAATTCCATGCGAAAATTATACACATCAAACCAAATACGAGTTGCCTATTGCTCCATCGCCCAATTTACCCAATATTCAATCTATTTATCTGTATCCGTCAACTTGTTTGTTCGAGGGGACAGTTGTAAGTCTCGGACGCGGAACTTCGTTTCCGTTTCAAGCTTACGGACATCCAAACTTTAAAGATTCCGATTTTTCGTTTACTCCACGCAGCGTTCCGGGCGCAAAGAATCCACCGTTACTGAACAAAAAGTGCTACGGTGTTGACCTCAGAAATGTATCTCACGATTATATCTGGGAAAATGGGTTCGATCTTTCTTATGTTATTGATGCATACAAGAATTTGAAAATGGGCGATAAGTTTTTTTCTAACTTTTTCGAGAAACTGGTTGGCGTGAATTATATACGTCAGGATATTATTGCCGGAAAATCAGCCCAGGAAATAAAAGAAAAATGGTTTTGCGATGTGGTTAAGTTCAAACAACAGCGCAAACCGTATTTACTGTATCAAGAGTAAAAGTTTCATTCATTCGTGAAATCTCAAATCCAAAATAGTTTTGTACATTTGTATTAACTAAAAAAGAAACTTATGGTTGACAAATTATCAGATCCAATTGGTAGATTGATGGGATTGCGTTATAA
Organism: Bacteroidia bacterium; assembly: GCA_030538215.1. GTDB lineage: Bacteria > Bacteroidota > Bacteroidia > Bacteroidales > Dysgonomonadaceae > Petrimonas. Next base: position 23,873 of record JAUNUM010000012.1, on the reverse strand, counting down.
ATCTCATCCTTGGCACGGAATTTCTATCGGCGAACACGCTCCTGAAGAAGTTACAGCTTTTATAGAAGTGGTTCCTACCGATACCGTAAAATACGAAATAGATAAAATAAGCGGATATTTGCGCGTTGACCGTCCGCAAAAGTTCTCCAATGTGGTTCCTGCCTTATACGGATTTATTCCACAAACTTATTGTGGTAAACGGGTAGGCGATTTTTGTAATGAGAAAAACGGAAGAAAAGATATAGTAGGCGATGGTGATCCGATGGATATCTGTGTGTTAACCGAAAAAGATCTTTCGCACGGCGATTTGTTGGTCAATGCCATTCCTATTGGCGGCTTTAGAATGATTGACGGTAGTCAGGCAGACGATAAAATAATTGCCATTCTGAAAAACGATACCGTTTACGGACATTATGATAATATTGATGACGTTCCAAAAATAGTTATTCAACGCTTAGAGCACTATTTTCTCACCTATAAAGATATGCCCGGCGAAGATCGCAATACCGAAATCACGCACGTTTACGGTCGTGACGAAGCTCTGGAAGTTATCCGCTATGCGGTTCAAGATTACAACGAGCGATTCGAAAATATTGGTTTGATTTTATCGTAAGGCGAAGAACTGTTTCACAGCCACTTCTTCCTCTTAAAATACCACAAAATAGCCAACGATGAAAGCACCATTAAGGCGATTGATATCGGATATCCCCATTTGGCGTTGAGTTCCGGCATAGTTGTAAAGTTCATTCCGTAAATACTGGCGATAAGCGTAGGCGGCATGAAAATTACGGAAACGATTGTAAATATCTTGATGATCTTGTTCTGTTCAATGTTAACATAACCCAAGAACGTGTCTTGTAAATAATCCAATCGGTCGAAACTAAATTTGATATGCTCTACCAAAGAGTTAATGTCTTTGATCATCATTGAAAGTTTAGGCTGTAATTCCTTTGGAATGAAATCGCTACGCAACATGCTCGAAACGGTGCGTTGCTTGTCGATAATATTCTCGCGCAACATCATGGTTTTTTCCTGTAGGTTTTTAATCTCGCCCAACAGTTCTTTATCTGCTTCCTGCAAACTCAAGCTATTACTCAGGTTTGTGATTTTATGTGTCATATTCTCTATCATATCGGCATCGAACTCCACGCGCGTTTCGAGCAGCGCCACCAAAACATCGGCTCCGGTATTATACCCTTTGGGGTTTGCCGATATCTTTTTTACGGTTTCGTGAAACGAAATAAGTTCTTCGCTGCGAACCGTAACCAGTATATTGTTTTTGAGAATAAACGAAACAGGGTCGCTCTCGAAGTTCGACAATAAAAAATTCGAGTTAACCACCAGTGTGTCTTGCGTTTCTATGTATCGTGACGACATCTCGATCTCGATCATCTCTTCTTCTTCCTGAATGTAAATTTTCAAGAAATCTTCGAGTTCGTTTTCTACTTCTTCGTCAACGTCGTTGAGGTCAATCCAAAGAAAGCTTTGGATTGGATTTGATTTAAGAAAATCAAGGCTGCGGCTTAGTCTAACCACGCCGTCTTTGTGGTAAAAGAGTTTGATTTCCGCCATGATGTTCGGTTTTTAATCGATGAATAATCAGTTCTTGTTTTCTTCCGAGAAGTTTTTGCCTGTTAACGGTTCGAGCAAATTCGTAAGCTGTTCGAATTGTTCGATTGATAGCTGCTCGGGACGTTTTGTGAGCATTGGGTCGTCGGGCAAAGGGCTTTCTTCGGGCAGTAGCGATTTTATGGAGTTTCTCAGCATTTTTCTTCGCTGGTTGAAACTTGTTTTCACTACCGACTTGAACAGTTTTTCGTTGCAGTTGAGTCGCTTTCGCTTGTTTCGCGTGAGCCGCACAACTGCCGATTTGACCTTGGGCGGAGGGATAAACGCCTGTTCGCTTACCGTGAAAAGGTACTCAATATCGTACCATGCTTGCAGTAAAACACTTAAAATTCCGTAGGTCTTACTGCCGGGCAAAGCAATCATGCGTTCAGCCACTTCCTTTTGCACCATACCCGAACAACAAGGAATTTGATCTTTGTTGTCGAGTACTTTGAAGAAAATCTGCGATGATATATTGTAGGGGTAATTTCCTATAACACAGAATAATCCATCGTAATGTTTTGCAAAATTCATTGTCAGAAAATTTTGCTGCAAAATATTTCCGTTTAATTGAGGATAATTCTCTTTCAGATAAGCAACAGACTCCCTATCGACTTCTACAACCGTCAGGTTTCGGTCTTTCGGTAGCAGAAATTGCGTAAGCATACCGGTTCCCGGACCCACTTCCAAAATGGGAAGCGGTGCAAAAGCATCGAGCGTGTCGGCAATTCGACTGGCAATTGCTGAGTCTTTCAGAAAGTGCTGCCCGAGATTTTTTTTAGGTTTTACCGATATCATTGTCAATTAGCGATTATTAGCTATCTTTACGGTCGCAAAGGTAACTAAATATTTAAAAATTTCGGCAATTAACGGCTAAAAAAGGATAGAACAATAAGTTAAAATAGTGCTTTTTAGCTCTGTTTTTTACCTTTAACAATTATTCGAGAAAATCACACGATGAACTCAAAGCGCATACAGGATATTTTAAAAATAGTATTATCTCTTGCACTTGGCGTAGCGATAATTTGGCTGCTTTATCGTAAAACGAGCCTGAAAGAAATTTGGGAAATTGCAAAAACGGCTCATCTTGGAATTATCGCTTTATCACTTTTTTTTGGACTTTTAGGTAATTATCTTCGTGCATTACGCTGGGAGCTTTTTCTCAATTCGCTGGGATACAATCCTAAGAGGGAGAGCATTGTGTTTGCAACCTTTGGAAATTATGCTGTAAACTATCTGTTGCCGCGAGCCGGAGATATTTGGCGGTGTGGAATAGTAGCTAAATACGACCAAATTCCTTTCTCTAAAACTTTCGAAACCTTTTTTGTAGATAAAATTCTTGATATATTGGCAGGAGTTGCGCTTATTGTTATCAGCTTAATACTTTATGTTGATTTCTTCATATCCTATTTCCACCAAAATCCCGGCTTTGCCGAAAATCTTACAAAAATATTCACAACCGTTTGGTTATACCTCCTTTTAGCAGTAATTGCTGGTGTAGTTTTCGTAATGTTTACTTATTTTAGAGAAAATCCGATAGTGAAAAAAATCAATAATTTTTTTCAACTTCTTAAATACGACATGGCTTTGATTGCCAAAATGAAATCGAAACGAAGAATAATTATTTACACTATTTTCTCTTGGTTAAGTTTTTATTTGTATTTTTACATTTGCTTTTACGCTTTCGATTTCACCAAAGAGTTGGGTTTTGTTATCGGATGGATTGTTTTTGCCATGAGCAATCTTGGTGTAGCCGTGCCCGTTCAAGGTGGTATTGGTACATGGCATTTTATGGTAATTTCTTCATTAGTTATTTTCGGCGTGGGTTACGATCAGGCCGGAGCGTTTGCGGGAGCTGTCTTCACCATACAATCGGTGTGGATTATCTTGCTTGGTGTTATAGGAATTTTATTGCTTCCCCATGTAAAAAGAGGAAAAGAAAATTTAGGTTTGCAAAAACCTGCAGAACAAGAAGAAACAACAAACAATAATTAATAAAACAAACTATTAACTATGATTATTTACGGAACAAGAGCAGCTCACTTAAAGTCAGCCCGGCCACCTCATCTAATTTGTTCGAATTGCAATACGCAAGGTTCAACAACTCTGAGTGTTTATCGTCAACATGCACACATTTTTTGGATTCCTCTTTTTCCTCTTGGAAGAAAAGCGGCATCTCAGTGTCAGCATTGCAAACAAGTATTGGAGGGGCACCAAATAACCGGAGAGGCGCGATCTGAGTACGAACGTTTAAGTCGCGAAGCAAGAGGACCTATTTGGCAGTTTGTAGGATTATTTCTTATCATTGTTTTTGCAATATTAGCTACTTTCACAAATAATGCTGAGAAAAAAGCCGATAAGCAATTTATGGACAATCCGGAAGTAGGAGATGTTTATCGATACAAAACCGAATCGGGAAACTACTCTACAATGAAAGTAGCAATAATAGAGGCAGATAGCATTATCGTGTATCAAAATGAATACGAAAACACCAAAATGTCTGCTGTCCATACAATTGAAAAAGAAGAAAACTATTCCGAAGACAACATGTATATTTTTGCCAAACAAGCTCTACAGGAAATGTACGAAAAAGGCGAAATTTATGATGTTGTGCGGAAGTAATACCTTGAGTGACTACTCTTTTTGTAGAATCTCTTAATTAAAAAAACAAATTAATCATGTCATCAGAAATTTTAAACTTAAGTCCCAAAAGCATTTGGAAGTACTTTTATGAATTAAATCAAATTCCACGTCCAACCGGACAAATGAAAGAAGTTACGAAATTCGTCATGGATTTCGGAAAATCACTTAACCTCGAAACCAAACAAGATAAAGTTGGTAACGTACTCATCAAAAAACCGGCATCTAAAGGATACGAAAGCGAAAAAACCGTAATTATTCAATCGCATCTGGATATGGTTCCGCAAAAGAACTCCGATGTTACGCACGATTTCACCAAAGATCCCATTCAAATGTATATTGACGGTGAATGGGTAAAGGCCCGCTCTACCACCTTGGGTGCCGATAACGGCATCGGCTGCGCCATGATGATGGCTGTGTTGGAAGACAAAACATTGAAGCATCCGGCTATTGAAGCATTTTTTACGGTTGATGAAGAAGTGGGAATGGATGGTGCTTTTGGTCTGAAAAAAGGTTTCCTAAGCGGCACAATGATGTTGAACTTAGATACCGAAGAAGATGGTGATCTTTGCGTGGGCTGTGCCGGCGGAACAGATGTGAATATTTCGTTTCAGTTTAAACCCGATGAAGAAATTGAAAAAGGGGACATTGCATTTAAAATAAGTCTTACCGGACTGAAAGGCGGACACTCAGGGACACAAATCCATTTGGGACACGCCAATGCCAACAAGTTGATGAACCGGTTCCTAAAAGATATCGTTCGCAATTATGAAGCCCGCTTGGCAAGCATTCACGGCGGCTCGTTGCGCAACGCGATTCCGCGCGAATCATTTGCGGTAATTACTATTCCCGAACAACTTTCAGATGATTTAGTGGACTTGGTAAGCGAATACGAATCGCTTTTCAGAGAAGAGTTTGTGGGAATTGAAAATGCTATTTCTTTCAAAGCCGAAAAAACAGATCTACCCAAATCATTACTGCCTATTGAGGTGCAGGATGATTTAATTAACGCCGTAGAAGGTTGTCCTAACGGCGTAATTAGTATGCTTGCCGATTTTCCGGGTGTGGTGGAAAGTTCACTAAATCTGGCACTGGTTCAATCGTTCGATGGACAAATTGATGTAAAATTGCTGGTCCGCAGCTCATCGGAAAGCCGCAAAGAATGGGTTTGCTCGTCAGTAGAAAGCGTATTTATGCTTGCCGGTGCCAAAGTGGAATTTGATGGCGCTTATCCCGGATGGCAGCCCGATGCAAACTCGGAACTGCTTACCACGATGACAAAAATATACATGGAGAAGTATGGTGAACGTCCTAATATAAACGTTATTCATGCCGGATTGGAGTGTGGAATCATTCAATCGAATGCGGGGCATAAACTTGATATCGTTTCGTTTGGTCCAACCATTACCGGAGCACATTCTCCCGATGAAGCAGTTCATATCGGAGCTGTTGGGAAATCGTATGATTACCTGTTGGCAATTTTGGAAAATGTGAAATAAATTCAATCCCACGCACACTTCTCCACATAAAACGACAGTCAGATGGCAACAAATAACACACTCATTGTTTATGCTTCCCGTCATGGAAATGTGGAGAAGTGTGCGCGGGAACTTTTTACTGCACTCGACGGTAAAGTCGATATCTGTAACCTTAACAATCGGAAGTTGTTTCCCGATATCTCAACGTACGATTCAATTATTATCGGTGGCTCCATTTATTATGGAAAAGTTCAAAAATCGGTTTCAGATTTCTGCAATATAAATTTTGATGTGCTTATCCAAAAACGGCTCGGTCTATTCATTAGCTGTCTGTATGCTGATGAAAAAGCAGAAAAAGAATTGCGCGAATCTTTTCCGCCGGAGCTGCATAAACACGCCACGGTAAGCGATTATTTCGGTGGAGAAATAGATAAGTCGAAACTCTCTTTCTTAGAAAAAATTTTAGTTAACCAAATGATTAAATCGGGAGAACTGATACTATCCATTTCGCAAGAAAAAATAAAACAATTCGCCGAAAAAATGAATCCATCTCATGCTGATAAAGAATAGAAAGCATATATTTTTACCGTTGACTTTGGCTGTTTACGCGGTTGTTATGGCTGTTATCGGGTATCCGAATTACAAACAATCGGGTAATCTCAACGAGTTTTGGATAATCATCGGTATATGTCTTGCTTTAGCAATTTTACTTCACTTTGTGCTGAAACGAAGAGAGAAAAATCGGGAGAAATTTAAATAAAATCCTTATTTCTCGTCACAAATCTAATCCACTTCCGTCTTCTTATTAAAAGGAGAAAATCCCTTATTGTTTTATTCAAAATAGAAAAATTATGAAACGCTTATCCCTTATTTTGTTATGCGGCTTATTATCGGCATCCGTGTTTTGCCAATCGCGAGTTTCGTTCGAGCACTTGTATAATCACTTTTCACAAGAAAAAATGTGGAAAAAGTAAATATTGGCGGCTTGCTTATGCTTGTTGCAAAGCCATTTATGAAGAAATATACAGATGGACTTAATATTTCGAGTGTTAAAGTAATGTCGTTTGATGAATGTTCGCAAGATGTGAAACTCCGCTTCAATGCGTTGGCAGAAAGACTAAATGATGACAAATATGAAGTTTTGTTGAAAGCCAACGAAAAAGATGAAAAAACAAGAATTTTTGCGCGATTTCAAAAGAATGCCATCCGTGAGTTGATAATTGTTTCTATGGGTGATGAACCAGCTCTCGTACGCACCTAAAGGAAAAATAAAACCTGAAGATGTACAAAAATTAGTGAACTCGAACAACAATGAACAATGACGAATTTAAAAGCGTTTTTTATCGTTTCATTCATTGATTTATCGAATTTCTTACAATATTCTTGAGAACAGGGATGACGCGGATGACGTTTCGCAGGAAGTGTATATAAAGCTCTGGGAGCAGAGAAACAATCTCGAAAACGTCCGCAACGATGAAGCTTTTGTGGTAACAATGACGAAAAATGTATCGATTGATTTGTTGAGGAACAATTACCGCAAAGCAATATCGGTTATCGAAAACAAAGACATGGTCTGTGAACATCGAGAAGAGGAAAGAATTGACGCCCGCGACGAATTATCGAATTTAATGAAATGTATGAGCGCTCTACCGCAAACTCAACAGGAGGTTATCCGGTTAAGACACTTTGCCGATATGTCGATTACCGAAATTGCCGAAACCACCGGACAAACAGAAGTTAATATCCGGCAACTGCTATCGAGAGCGAGACGGACGATGAAAGAAAAATTAAACAGAAACGAACAATGAATACAACTAACATAAAAAACTTATTAGAAAAGTTCTACCGAGGAGAAACTTCTCCCGAAGAAGAGAAAGCGCTTGCAGATTTTCTTCTTCGGGACAACATTCCCGATGAATTTTTATCCGATAAAAAATTATTTCGTGCTTTAAACGAAACGTCTGTAGAAGTCCCACTTGAGTCAAGCCGGGCTATAGAGTTGTTTATCGATTCATTTGAAGAGAAAGAATTATCGGAAAGAAAAACAAAGACACTTAATATAAAATACTGGATAATTGGTGCTGCTGCATCGTTAGCACTTATTTTTGGAGTAAAACTCTTTCAGGAAAACCAACAAATTGAGTCAACACTTTTCACAGACACGTACAACGATCCCAATGATGCTTATCGGGCAACCATGGATGCATTGCAGCTTTTCTCTAAAAACTTTTCCAAAGGAGTTGAGTCGGTAGAAAAAGCAAATGCACAATTGGAAAAAGCACAAGAAATTATTAATAAATCAACCAAATAAAACCATAAACAAATGAAAAAAGCAATCTTATCTATATTATTACTAATGAGTTTTTCACTCGCCTTTGCTCAAAAAAATCCGTTCGAAAAATTCTCCGATATGGACGGTGTTACATCGGTTTATATTTCGAAAACAATGTTATCGATGATTCCCAAGAACTCGAAAATGGATTACGGAGGTGTCAATGTTGGCGGATTTCTGAACAAACTGTCATCGATACTTATTCTCACATCCGAAGATCAGAAAATTGCTCCGCAAATGCTTTCATTGGCAAATAATAGGGTAAAGGGAAGCGACTATGAACTGCTGATGCGTGTAAAATCAGACGACAACGACAATATCAACTTCTTTATGAAAGGTAAACCCGAAGACATTCGCGAACTCATTATGATTGTTGCCGGAAACGATGGAGAAAACGTGGTTATGCAGTTCCTAGGAAACTTTACGCTCAAAGATATTCAGCAAATGACGGAAGGGTTTAATAAGTAACTGCTCACACCGCATTCCGATAAATTTCACAAATCCGTCTGGTCTGAAATCGGTCAGACGGATTTTTTACGTATATTTGTCATTCAATCATTTATTGTGAAAGAATGAAATTATTGCACATTGCATTTTTATTGCTTTTCAGCATTTCGTTATCTGCTCAAAACGCTCGGCAACAGTATAAATTTCGTGTTTATTTGAAAGACAAAGGGAAAATCGATTTCTCCGTTTCCGAACCCGAAAAATTTCTATCTCCAAAAGCTATCGAGCGTAAAAAACAACAACAAGTGAAAATTGATGAAACCGATTTTCCTATATCTCCCAATTATTTCAATTTAATAATAAGTGCCGGTGGGAAACCCGTTTCGTACAGTAAATGGTTCAAAACCATTACGGTGCAACTGAAAGATAGTGCACAGATAAATAATATTCTTAATCTTTCGTTTGTGGATTCCGCCAAATATGTTTGGCGCGGTATTGAGCGTAATTATCACAACCCTGTTCGTCCTCGCCTTGGATTGCTCGACTGCCTGGACGAGATTGGATTGGAAAACCATCTTGGTCTCACTGAAGAACAATTTGCCTTGCACAATGCCAAGGGGATGTTGCTAAACGGATTTAGCGGAGAAGGTATAAATATTGCTGTTATCGATGCCGGATTTACCAATGTTGATGTTATTCCACAATTCGGAAAAACCAACGTGGTCGGCTTTAAAAATTTTGTACCCGAAGGCAATATTTTCACGTCAAGTGACCACGGCACCAAAGTTTTTTCCACCATGGCGATAAACTTGCCTTGGGTAATGATGGGGTCGGCGCCATCGGCAATGTATCACCTGCTTCGATCTGAAGATACTATGAGCGAATTTCCCGTAGAAGAAGATTATTGGGTGCGCGCCATTGAATACGCCGATAGTATCGGGATTGACTTGGTGAATACTTCATTGGGATATACTGCTTTTGATGATAAAAACTTAAATTACAAGCACGAAAATTTAGATGGGAAAACTTCTTTTATGTCTCTTGCTGCGGATAAAGCATATGAAAAAGGGATGATTTTAGTAACCAGTGCCGGAAATGAAGGTAGCAAATCGTGGCAAAAAATATCGGCTCCTGCCGATGCGAAAAATGCACTTACCGTGGGAGCAGTGGGCACAGACAGCATTATTGCATCGTTTAGTTCAAAAGGCTTTACAGCCGATAATCGGGTGAAACCCGATATTGTCTCTGTAGGAAGAGGAACTATAACGATAGGCTATAACGGTTTATTTGATTTTACGAGCGGTACGTCGCTTTCATCTCCTTTTGTAGCCGGACTTGTTGCTTCATTGTGGTCGATAAATCCTAGAATGAATCGTGCCGAAATCATAGATATCGTCAAGCGTTCGTCTCATCAATATAGCCGTCCCGATTCGGTTTATGGATACGGTATTCCCAACTTTGGCAAAGCGATGAAAGAAGTATTAGGTAAACTAAAAATAAACGAAAAATCGGTTACCGAAGAGTATTTTTCCATTACTCGTCCGGCAAGAGACAATTACTTAATAACGCTTACAAAACCGGATTTTTCGTTAGATGCCTATCAAGTGAATCTATTGGATGAATCGGGAAATATGGTCTCATCGCATGAATTCGAAAAAGAATCTCTGATGGTTTCCGTCCCATCCGAAGTGAGAAAAACAAATAAATTTGTCCATTTTGTGTTTAAATCACCGTATATACAGAAAACTGTGCGGTTTAGATTATAAAACCCCTTGTAGAGACGGCCGGTCGTCCGTCTCAATAAAGAAATGACGAGTAATATTACAAACAATTCACATTCAGTTAAGTCCCCTTTAGGGATTTCTTTATCCGAACTAAACCAACAAGTGCGCGATGCCATTCGCGATCATTTGCCCGATACTTATTGGGTTAGGGCAGAAACAAGCGATGTGCGCCGAAATCAAAACGGACATTGCTATCTGGAGTTTATTGAGAAAGACACCAAAAATCAAAATATTTTTGCGCGTGCGCGCGGAGTAATTTGGTCGAACACGTACGAAATGCTTTCGGCATATTTTCAATCGGAAACGGGGCAACAGTTTACATCAGGGTTGAGTGTGTTGGTGAGAGTTTCTGTGGAGTTTCACGAATTATACGGCTATTCGTTATCGGTGGTAGATATCGATCCGTCGTTCACCATCGGCGAAATTGCCCGAAACCGTCAACTTATTCTTCGGCAACTGGAAGAAGAAGGTGTGCTTACGCTCAACAAAGAACTTACACTTTCCGAACTTGCCAATCGAATTGCCGTAATTTCATCACCGACGGCTGCCGGATACGAAGATTTTTGCGACCAACTTACAAATAATCCGTATGGATTTGTATTTTACACCAAGTTGTTTCCGGCAATAATGCAGGGAGATAGAGCTGAGGCATCGATAATTTCGATGTTGGAGAAAATTTATGAATATAAAGATAACTTTGATGCCGTTGCTATTATTCGCGGTGGCGGCTCATCATCCGATTTAAGCTGTTTCGACTCCTATTTGCTATCCACGAATTGTGCGCAATTCCCACTTCCCATCATTAGCGGAATCGGGCATGAACGCGATATAACCGTGGTTGATGCCGTGGCACATACCCGCGCGAAAACTCCAACGGCGGTAGCCGAATTTCTCATTTCTCATACTTCCGAAACTGCGGCAGAGTTGATGGATTTACAACAACGGCTGGTGGAAGAAAGCGATCTCGTGATACAAGCGGCACAAAACCGCCTGAATGAATTATCGCGGCGGATGATTCATTCGTCCAATATTTTTGTTCGCGAAGAACTCTCAGTGATACAGCGGCTGTCGGTTATCCTAAAACATCAAACGAAGCAATTGTTGCAAAGAGAAAACCATTTTGTATCCGAAAAAAGTCAATATATTCGTATGGTTTCACCGGAAAATATACTAAAACGAGGATATACTTTGACACTGAAAGATGGAAAGATCATTAAATCAGAAAAAGAGTTATCGGAAAATGATGTTTTTGAAACAGTTTTTGCGGATGGAAAAGTAGAATCAATTATCATAAAAAGACTCAAAAAAAACAAATAGAAAAATGAAAGAAATAAAACAAACCTATTCGCAAGCCAAACAGGAACTCGAAGAAATTGTTTTGGCAATTGAATCGGGAGAATTGGATGTGGATGCGTTGACCAAAAAGGTAAAGCGCGCATCGGAGCTTATCGCTTTCTGCAAAGAAAAGTTGACAAAAACAGACAGTGAATTGCAAAAGATTTTGGAACAGATTCAATAGTAATTCGGTTGAAAATCTATCGATTATCAAAAAAAGCGTATGATACCCGAACAACATTTCAGTGTAATTATCGTTGCCGGTGGCAAAGGATTACGTGCCGGCGGAGAGATACCCAAACAATTTCAATTGATAGGCGGAAAACCGATGTTAATGCGCACGATTGAAGCTTTTTATAACTTCGATTATCGGATACGGATTGTGGTTGTCCTGCCCGAAGAATTTCGTGAATTTTGGAATGAACTTTGTGAAAAACACAATTTTCGATTATCGCATACAGTTGTGAATGGTGGAGAAACAAGGTTTCACTCCGTAAAAAACGGATTATCGGAAATTTTGGAAGATGAGATTGTGGGTATTCACGATGCCGCCCGGCCGTTTGTATCCAAAGATGTTATTGAGCGATGTTACCGTGAAGCTTTTGATTTCCGTTGCGGAATTATTCCCGTTATCGAAGAAAAAAACAGCATTCGCATTACAAGTGGTTACGAAAGTAGAGCTTTTGATCGTACCAAAATTCGTGTGGTGCAAACCCCACAGGTTTTTCCGGCCGATTTACTTAAAAATGCCTATGAAACCCCATATCGGCAAGAATTTACCGATGACGCTTCCGTTGCTGAAGACGATGGAATTCAAATAAAGTTGGTAGAAGGAGATGAAAGAAATATCAAAATTACGACTCCCTTCGATTTAGAACTTGCCGAATTTTTGTATCGAAACAAAACCGATTAAATAACCTTTTGTAAACGATTAATCTGTATTTTATTTCTATTTCGTGTTAAAAATATCCGAATTTTGAAAAAACCTTTTCAAAATGCTATTTTATTTTGACTTTTTCTCTATCTTTGACCTATTATTTTAAAACAAATTCCCATGGAAAAAATTGACAAGCTAGACAGACAAATACTTGAAATTATTTCGCAAAATGCCCGCATCCCCTTCAGAGATGTTGCCGAGCAGTGTGGAGTCTCACGAGCAGCCATCCATCAACGCGTTCAGCGTATGGTAGAAAATAATGTTATAACCGGTTCGGGTTATCATGTAAATCCTAAAATACTTGGATATGCCGCCAGCGCTTATATCGGTGTGAAACTCGAAAAAGGCTCTATGTATAAAAACGTTATTCCCGAATTCGAAAAAATTCCCGAAGTAACCGAATGTCATTTTACCACCGGTCCCTACACGCTTCTTATTAAACTATATGCCAAAGACAACGAACACCTAATGGATTTGTTAAATAATAAAATTCAAGAAATTCCCGGTGTAGTGGCTACAGAAACTATGATTTCACTGAGTCAGAGCGTAAAACGCGAAATTCCAATCATCAAAGAATCTCCTCGCGAATAACCCCAAAGCTTAAATAAGATTAAAATTCAATTCTTTTTCTTGGTAATATATGGTTTATAAAATAAACAGATTTATATTTGTGTCGTATTTCATTCATAAACTATACAATTATTCACGCTCTAAACTTTTAAAAATATGGAAGACAAACAATTAAACGAGAAAGAGAGCTTAGAACTCATCACTCAAATGATTCGCAACACGCAACGTGGTTTAGAAAAAAGCAACGGCATCCCGTTTTTGATTTGGGGGTACACCACCATCGTAGTTTCCCTGTTGGTTTGGTATTCTTTCTCAACCACCGGAAATCCACAATGGAATTACCTGTGGTTCGCAATTCCCGTTATCAGTTTTCCGTTGATGATGTGGTTTTTGAAAAAACAGGAAAAGGGCGTGAAAACCTATATCGATCGGATAATCGCTTATGTTTGGATTGTTTTCGGAATTGCGGCACTTGTGGTTTCAACTTCGGCTATGTTTCTGTGGTCGTTACCCATTCTCTTTATTATGGTGCTGATGATGGCTGCCGGAACCTCGATTACGGGGCTGATAATTCAATTCAGAGCGCTTATCTTTTCGGGATTCGCGGGAATTTTGTTGTCGTATTTGTGCCTGATTATCAAAGGATACGAATCTATTTTGGTGTTTGCGCTTATCTTTTTGGTAATGATGGTAATTCCGGGACACGTTTTGAATTATAAAAGCAGAAAAAACGATGAAAGCAGATAAAATATTATTGTCGCGCTGGTTGATGATTGTTTTGTTTGCGCTAGCTTTTATCATGCCACCATTCGCGAGCCAAAATTTTGAAACCAAAGAAATTGGCAATATTGTAGTTGTTACATTGTCCAATTCATTCGTCAAAAACTTTATTCCATATTCAACTGTTTTTCAACTCATCGCGTTGTTTTTTCTTATGGGCATCGCCGTATGGAAAAACAGATTCGCCAAAGCATTTTCATTGTTTGCTGGATTTAGTTTTTTAGCGTTCACTCTTGTTCAAAATATGGCTATTACCGAAAAATTCGGATTTAGAGCAGTAATATCTAATTTGATTTTGATGTCGATCACCTCGTTTGTTTGGTTTCGCGATACGTGGAAAGACGAAAATAGATACACTTTTGCCAATTTCGGCAAGAAAAACGCGTGGTTATTGGTCATTGCCCTGTTTTGCTTTTGGTGGCCTATGAATTTTAGTGGGGAACTCGATTTTAATCCATTGAATTTCTTTACTGGACACGTTGTGCAAGCCTTGCAATTTTGCCCAATGACACCAATTTTTCTCATTATTCTTATTTTTTGCAAATCAACCATTAGTTTACCCATTTACAGAATAACGGGAATTTCGGGAACCATCATCGGATTTTGGAATATGATGAATTTCTTTAATCCCTCTACCCTCTATGTCGGCGTTTATCACCTGCCACTATTTTTGATTTCGCTTTATGTTTTAATCGACAGTTTTAAATTACGAAAAAACTATGTTCAAAGAACTTAACCCCCTGCTTCATTCCGAACTTCGGTTAGCCATCATGTCGATACTCTTGTCGGTGGAAGAAGCCGATTTTGTTTACCTGAAAGAGCAAACAAAATCTACTTCCGGTAACCTGAGTGTACAAATCGATAAGCTCAGCGAAGCGGGTTATATTGACGTGGAAAGGGGATTTCAGGGAAAACGAACCCGCACCGTATGCAAAATCGCGCCACAGGGCGTAACGGCTTTTCAAGAATATGTGGAATCGCTAAAAACCTATTTGAATTTATGAACACGCAAACACGCTCTTTGGAAGCTCAACGGCACGAATTTGCACAACGGAAATTCCTTGCCATGCCCATCGCGGGTGCTATTATGTGGGCAATTACCGGAATCGGCGGATTGTTTCTTCCATCCGTTTACGCAACATGGCTCCTGTTCATCTGTACCGGATTTATCGCTTATTTGGGAATGTTTATCTCGAAATTTACGGGAGAAAATTTTTTAGACAAGAAAAAGCAAAAAAACACGTTCGACAATTTATTCTTCTTTGCCATGGGCGAAGCATTGCTCGTGTATTCCATTGCTATACCCTTTTTTATGGTAGATTATACATCATTACCTTTAACGGTCGGCATTCTTACCGGACTGATGTGGCTGCCGTTTTCATGGATTATCCAACATTGGGTGGGGCTTTTTCACGGAATTCTCAGAACGGTGCTGGTGTTGGCGTTGTGGTATCTACTACCCGAACTTCGGTTTGTGGCTATTCCTTTTGCGATTGTGATTGTTTATCTCATTACCATTTTGATTTTACTGAAGAGAGTTAGATAAGACAAAACACAATAAAAAGGAGCTAATAAAAAAGACGAAAGCCATAAACTTTCGTCTTTTTGGGGTCGGGATGAGGTGACTCGAACACCCGACCTCCACGTCCCGAACGTGGCGCGCTAGCCAACTGTGCTACATCCCGTTTTTTGTTGGTGCAAAGTTACAACTTTTTTCATTTCACTCTGAATAAAAAAGAAAAAACTGTTGTTCAGCGAAACAATCAACCAAAAAAACATTTATTTTTGCAAAAATATTGCGGCAATAGCTCAGTTGGTAGAGCGTTGGCTTCCCAAGCCGAAGGTCGCGAGTTCGAACCTCGTTTGCCGCTCTTCTTGCAAACTAAGAGTTATATTACTAAGGCTCTACCCTCGTACTTTATCAGATTTCAAATTTATCTAATGCTTCTCTTCTGGTTAAATAAAGTTAAAGTTTGAAATTTCTTCAACTTCCATGCAGCGTTTTTTCAATTTTTGCATCTTATAGAATAGAAGCACGAAAAATTTATGGAAAATACTGTCTGGAAATTTAGTTTTTTTATCGCTATACTGGCTCTTATTTCTTGCAATAATAAAGATGAGCATTCATTAGGTGCATTTCGCATTGACATTGCCACTGTTATTCCCGTTGGAGAGAGTGCTTATTCGCTGTTGCTTGACAACGGAAAAAGACTTTGGCCGGCAGCATCCGATAAGAAGTATATACCATCTGATAATCAGCGAGTATTTGTAAATTATACTACTTTGTCGAAAGAAAAAGATGGATACGATCATTATGTGAAGATAAACGATATTTGGGATATTTTGACTAAAGAGACAATCTTGTTAACTGCGATGAATAAGGATAGTATTGGAAATGATCCTGTGAAAGTCAATGCTGTTTGGGTGGGCGGTGATTATTTGAATATAGATTTTATGTTCAATTATGGGGCGATTCGTCCACATGCTATCAATATGGTGATTAATCCACTGAAAACTACTCCATCGCCGCCTGACGCAATTGAACTTGAATTCAGACATAATGCTTATGGCAGCACAAGCACAAGGCTTTATGAAGGATTTGTATGTTTCGACTTAAAACCTTTCAGAGTTAGTGTTGCTGATTCAATGGCGTTCTCAATTGTAGTGAAAGACTGGGATAAAGAAAAAACGTATAATGTGGTTTACAGATACAATCAGGCTGCATTGCAAAATACAATCGCTGAAACACCGATACCGGTAATTTCTTCGAATGAATATTATTAAACTAACTAACCATAACTTAATTAGTTCTATTTCTTATATGACTTTTTGATTTTCCATGACCGGCAAGACTCTGTGAAGAGCCTTGCCGGTTTTTATTTTTGTTTGAGTTGTTTTGATAAAATGTCTATTTTTGTAGTTCTCAAACAAAATCAAATTGTTATGAAGATTAAACTTTTCTCCGCCTTTCTTATAGTTTTTATCGTTTTCGGCTGTGGAAACGACAACATTTCGTCATCGAAGAGTAACGACTTATCGTTAAAATTTTACACTCCTGCCGATATCTGGGAAAAAACATTTCCGTTAGGAAACGGGCGTATTGGAATGATGCCCGATGGAGGAGTGAATACCGATCATATTGTATTGAACGACATTACTATGTGGTCAGGAAGCGAAGAAGATGCACTTAACCCCGATGCCATTAATTATTTGCCGGAAATTCGTCAACTTTTGCTCGAAGGTAAAAATGTGGAAGCCCAAAACATAATGTACGAACATTTTAAGTGCAAGGGTGAGGGATCTGGACGCGGAAATGGAAAAGATGTTCCATACGGCAGTTTTCAGATGCTTGGAGATTTATTTATTCATCAAACTTATCCAAACAGTGATATTGAAACAGATTATTCGCGAGTTTTGAATCTATCGGATGCCGTTGCTACAACAATTTTCTCGAAGGGTTATTTGCAAATAACAAGAGAATACCTGGCTTCGCATACCGATGATGTATTAGCAATTCGAATTTCTGCAAACAAGAAGAAATCTGTTTCATTCTCATTGGAAATGAGCCGCCTCGAAAGAGCCGAAGTTGCAGTAGAAGATGATATTCTGGTTATGAAAGGGCAATTGAACGATGGATATAACGGAGCCAACGGTGTGAGGTTTCTGACAAAAGTAAAAATCGTGAATAAAGGTGGAACAGTTTCATCCGAAGACAAAAAAATGTCGTTACAAGATGCCGACGAAGCTTTAATTTTAGTATCGTCTTCTACCGATATGCTGGATAAAAACTACGTCTCGACCGTGGACAATTTGCTTTCTAAAGCTGAAAAAATATCTTTTTCAACACTTAAAAAACAACATACTCAAAAATATCAGGAGAAATTTAATCGGGTAGAGTTAAATTTAGGCGATCAGAACATCGTTGACGCTACGGATAAAAGGCTGAACGACTTCCAACAAAACAACGATCCTTCCTTTGCAGCACTTTATTTTCAATTTGGACGATACCTGATGATTTGCGGAACCAACGAAAAAACACTTCCGCTCAACCTGCAAGGTTTATGGGCAAATACCGTTCAAACGCCGTGGAATGGTGATTATCATTTGAATATTAATGTGCAGATGAATTATTGGTCTGCCGAAGTTTGCAACTTATCGGAGTTGCACAAACCACTTATCGAATTTACCAAATCGCTTATTCCCTCGGGCACAGCCACGGCAAAGACCTATTATGGAGCCGAAGGCTGGACAGCGCACATGATGAGTAATCCGTGGAAATTTACGGCGCCGGGCGAACACGCATCGTGGGGAGCAACCGTTACCGGCGGTGCTTGGCTGTGCGAACATTTGTGGGAACATTATGCTTTTACTCAAGATAAAGATTATTTGACATCGGTTTATCCAACGTTGAAAGGCGCAGCCGATTTTTTTCTTTCCACTCTTATCGAAGAGCCGTCGCACGGATGGTTGGTTACTGCACCGTCATCGTCTCCCGAAAATGGCTTTCGTCAGCCGGGGAGTAACCAAACAGCATTTGTATGCATGGGTCCCACGATGGATACACAGATTTTGACCGAACTTTTTACCAACGTATTATCGGCTTCGCAAATCCTTGGAATTGAAGATGCAACTATAGCT
Source organism: Bacteroidia bacterium (assembly GCA_030538215.1). Lineage (GTDB taxonomy): Bacteria > Bacteroidota > Bacteroidia > Bacteroidales > Dysgonomonadaceae > Petrimonas. Next base: position 5,324 of record JAUNUM010000012.1, on the reverse strand, counting down.
AAAATCAAAGAAACACTTCCCAAACTTCCACCGATGCAAATTAGCAAAAAGGGCTATTTGATGGAATGGTTAGAAGATTATGAAGAAGTAGAACCACAGCACCGCCACGTTTCACATTTGTACGGATTGTATCCGGCAAACCAAATTTCACCCGGCACAACTCCTGAACTTGCCGCTGCCGCACGAGAAACATTGGAGCGTCGTGGCGATGGGGGAACCGGTTGGTCTCGCGCCTGGAAAGTGAATTTCTGGGCAAGACTTCACGATGGAAATCGAGCATACAAACTGCTTAAAAGCTTGTTGCAACCTTCTATTGACATAAATGCTACTAATTACAACGGACATGGTGGCGGAACTTACCCCAATCTTTTTTGCGCTCATCCACCTTTCCAAATTGATGGGAATTTCGGGGGAGCATCCGGTATTGCCGAAATGCTAATTCAGAGTCAGAACGGTTATATAGATTTACTTCCTGCTCTTCCGGATGTTTGGAGCACTGGAAACTTCAAAGGCTTGCGTGTTCGTGGGGGAGCGGAAATTAGTGCAAAGTGGACCAATAAAAAAATTGAAATATTCACCATAAAAGCCAATACGTCCAACACTTTCACCATAAAAGTCCCTGAAAATGCTACATCGTTTATGCTAAAAGGGAAGAAACTATCCATTACCAATGGTTTTGTTTCGTTGGTTTTAAATAAAGGTGAAAGTGCTATGGTTGAAGTGCATTAAACCGGTTTTTTTATATAGATTCATTTCAAAAGCCTATGTTGTAAAACATACTATTTTAAAGACAAAATAGATAAATAAGAAATACCTTTGCGATCAGAACAGAACAGCACACTGATTTGTCATGGAATTAGAGTTTAATCACAAAAACACGAAAGTCAAACAGTTAGCAGATTATATTCAGCGTGCCATATCGTTGAGTGAATTAAAACCTGGAGATAAATTACCCTCAATCAACACGATAAGCAGGAAATATAAAATATCCCGGGACACCGTTTTCAAGGCTTTCAATGAACTTAAAGCGCGTGATTTAATAGAATCGATTCACGGAAAAAACTACTACGTGAGCTATCAAATGAAGAACGTGTTGCTTATTCTCGATGAATACACACCGTTCAAAGACGTGCTATATAATGCATTAGTATCCAAATTACCAACGAATTATAAAATCGATCTCTGGTTTCACCAGTACAACGAACACCTGTTCAACAACATCGTGCAGGAATCGTACGGGATGTACAATAAATACCTGATCATGAATTACAGCAACGAAATGCTGGCTGAGTCATTATCAAAAATAGATCCCAATAAACTGCTGTTACTCGACTTTGGGAAGTTCGATAAAGATGGCTTGTCGTACGTCTGTCAGGATTTCGATCAGGGATTTTACGATGCATTAGATGAAGCGAAAGAAGATTTCAAAAAATACAAAAAAATAGTGTTTCTGTTCGATAAAAGACACAAACATCCGCAAAGCAGCAAAGAATACTTTATCAAGTTTTGCTTCGATAATAATTTCGAATTTGAAATCATTGACTCATTCACATCTAAAACACCTGTTGTTGAAGGCACTTTATATATAGTTATTAAACAAACCGATGTTGTTGAGGTTATTAAGAGAGGGAGAATAGATAAACTTAAGATTGGTAAACAATTTGGAATTATAGGTTATAACAATAATCCGTTTTATGAAGTGATAGAAAACGGAATTGCTTCTATCAGTATCGACTGGGAAGAAATAGGACGTTTGGCTGCTGATTTTGTTATAAACGGAGAGCGAGTGACACAGTATCTTCCAACAAAGATTATAAAAAGAGATTCCTATTAACTGCTCTGTTACTTCAGTACTTTAAATAATAGAGGTTTGTTTTTAAATTTATTGTTAAGCGGTAAAAATAACTAACTTTGTGCTTATCTGAATTAAACTAATTATAAATATTAAAAATAATGAGAAAACTGTTTTATCTATCCATCATTGCAACTATTCTTTTAGTATCTTGTAGCACAAACTCTCAAAAAGGAAAAGCAGCTAAAGCTTTTCAACCTATTGAGACCGAAGTGCCTGCACGTCCTTCGGAACAAAAGCATGTTTTGGGATTGACAACTCCAAAAATGGATACCGTGCGTGTAGGATTTATCGGATTAGGAATGCGTGGGCCGGGTGCTGTACAAAGATTTACTCATATCCCCAGAACAAAAGTTGTAGCCTTATGTGATTTGCATCCCGATCGTGTTGAAAAAACACAAACTATTCTTGATAATGCCGGCTTGCCGCGTGCTGCCGAGTATAGCGGAAGTGAAGAGGCATGGAAAGAGCTTTGTCAAAGAGATGATATCGATTTGGTTTATATCGCAACCGACTGGAAACGCCACGCTCCGATGATGATTTATGCCATGGAGCAAGGTAAACATGTGGCTTGTGAAGTTCCGGCTGCTATGACTATGGAAGAGATTTGGGACGTTATCAACACCGCAGAACGCACTCAAAAACATTGTATGCAGCTCGAAAACTGTGTGTATGATTTCTTCGAATTAACTACTCTCAACATGGCTCAACAAGGAGTTTTGGGAGAAATTCTTTACGCCGAAGGCGCGTACATTCACCAACTGGAAGAGTTTTGGGATTCTTACGAAAACGATTGGCGCCTGGAATACAATAAAGCCTATAGAGGCGATATTTATGCTACTCACGGAATGGGACCTGCTTGTCAGGTTCTTGATATTCATCGAGGCGATAAAATGAATTATCTGGTTGCCATGGACAGTAAACCGGTAAGTATTCCTGCTTATCTGAAAGAAAAGCGTGGAGAAGAGGTTACAGATTTCAAAAATGGACAACACACCATGACGTTTATTAAAACAGAAAATGGAAAAACTATCCATATTCAACACGATGTTGCCTCACCACGTCCATACAGCCGCATGTATCAGGTGCAAGGAACAAAAGGATTTGCCAATAAATATCCAAAAGGAGGTTATGCCCTGAAAGCTGATGCCGTTGAAGTCGAAAGTGTTCCTAATCACGAAAATCTATCTGCTCACTCCTATGTGTCGGATGAAGTGAAAAATGCACTTATGGAGAAATATAAACACCCAATTCATATTGAACTTGAAGAGATTGCTAAGAAAGTGGGTGGACATGGCGGAATGGATTTTATTATGGATTACCGTTTAGTTTATTGCTTGCAAAACGGGCTTCCACTTGATATGGATGCTTACGATTTGGCGGAATGGAGTTGTCTTGCTCCACTAACGGCATTATCGCTCGAAAACAACTCTGCTCCCGTAGCTATCCCCGATTTCACCCGCGGACATTGGAATGATGTAAAGGGATTTAGACATGCTTTTAGTAATTGAAAATTTTAGCGTATATAACAATATTCATTATTGATCAAATAGCAAGCCGGTGGATTTAAATCTATCGGCTTATTTTTTATTCGATATGCAAACAAGTTAACTACTCAAACAAAACCTATCTACCGCTGAAAAAATAATTACGCTTCAATTCATAATGATTCATCGACACACTTAATAATTTATTTTAATATATAGACCTCGTTAAATTAACCAATACGTCTGCTCTTGATTCACTTAATAAATATTAACTTTGTTTAAGTCGTAAAAGATGTACTATTTTGCTAATATTTCAAAAAACGGCATGTCTTTGTATTAAAACAGCACAGTTCAGGATAAGATATTGGTTTCTTATTTGTATTTATGGTTACCAGATTCATTTTGAGCTGTAATTACTGAATAAAATATCAAAGCGCACGACACAAGTAATTAATACTTACATACAAAGAAGAAAAATTGAAATATTTAATAACAGATTCAAAATCTCTAATCAAAATATTATAAAACAAGACAAAGAACCAAATTAATGTGATTAACGAAATGGGTATTAATTTTAAAATGAGAAGAGAATGAAAGAAAAACATTCAATTATTAGATGGAAAGGATTGTTGTTTGCCATGTTGTGGGCACTGTCCTTAGGAGTGTTTGCTCAAAACATTACCGTAAAAGGCAACGTGAAAGACGATGCCGGTCTCGAAGTAATAGGAGCAACCATTGTTGTGGAAGGTAACGCTGCTATAGGCACCATTACTGATGCTGACGGAAACTACGTGCTGAACAACGTGCCTTCGAATGTGAATCTCGTATTCAGCTATGTAGGTATGAAATCACAAACAGTACCCGTGAACGGACGCACCGTTATTGATCTGGTTATGAAAACCGATACGGAACTGTTGGATGAAGTGGTGGTGGTGGGATATACCGTTACCTCGAAGAGAGCTTTGATTTCTTCCGTTTCAACCGTAAATGCTGAACAAATGGAAGCCTTGCCTGTTACCAACATTACACAGGGCCTTGCAGGACGTTCGCCGGGGCTTATTGTTGTTGGAAATGGAGGCGGCATTAATAAAATGCAAAACTTGTCTATTCGCGGAGGAGGAACACCATTGGTAGTAATTGACGGCATAATAAGAGATTACAATGATTTTGTAACCCTCTCCCCGGAAGATATCGAAGGAATGTCTATATTGAAAGATGCCTCGGCTACTGCAGTTTATGGCTCGCGCGCAACAAACGGGATTCTACAGATAACCACTAAAGGAGGACGTTTGGGGAAACCTGCACTCACATACAGTTTCAATCAAAGCTGGTCGCAACCGGCAATCTGGTCAAAGAAAATGGATTTGTGGGATCGTGCCTCATATGCCAACATCGGAAGAAAGAATGACGGATTAGATCCTATGTTTGGAGAAGATGCCCTTAAAGCAATGAAAGATGGTAGCGACCCTCTGAACTACCCAAATACCGATTGGAGAGGGTTAGTATTGAAAGACTGGGCGCCACAAGCCAAACATTCTATTCAATTGACAGGAGGAACAGAGGCAAATCGTTATTTTATATCATTGGGGCATATAAACCAAAATTCGCTTTACAAAATCAACAATCATTATTTGAAGCAGACAAACTTTAGATTGAGTCAAACTTCCACTATTGAGAGTATTGGTTTAACCTCTTCTGCCACCATTGATGGTTACCTGCAAGAAACGTCACACCCTTACACATCGACGTCAAGCGGATACTATCAGGTCTTTTCGCATATTCAAAACAAGAGTCCGCTCGAGAAAGGTGTGAATAAGTTTGGCCTGCCCTACGATACGGCAGATAACCCTGTGGGCGAAACAGCGGCTGATGTAGGATACAACAAAGAAAACAAACGGAATATTAATGGTAATCTTCAACTTCGATGGGCATTATAGTTAAATCAAAATAATGCGTCATAAATCGGAGCAAATAAAAAGTTCTTC
>JAUNUM010000116.1 GCA_030538215.1 Bacteroidia bacterium | reverse complement strand
TGGCAAAAGAATCAATGAAAGCCCGCGAGGTAAAAAGAGCTAAAATGGTTGCCCGCTACGCCGAAAAAAGAGCAAAATATTTGGCAGAAGGTAATTACGAAGCACTTCAAACCATTCCTAAAAATGCGTCTCCTGTTCGTTTGCACAATCGTTGCAGCATAACCGGACGTCCGAAAGGCTATATGCGCCAGTTTGGACTATCGCGTATCCAATTTAGAGAAATGGCATCGAAAGGGCTAATACCCGGAGTGAAAAAAGCAAGCTGGTAGAACATGGCTGTTAGCCATTAGCTTTTGGTTATTAGCTAAGAGCTAGCTGCCAATAGCCAAAAGCCACAAGTATAATAAATATTGTCCCGGCAGTCGGGATCAATTTAAATTTTTTTATAATGACAGATCCAATAGCAGATTATTTGACGCGGTTGAGAAATGCTATCCAAGCGAAGCATCGTGTGGTAGAAATTCCCGCATCAAACTTGAAAAGAGATATCACAAAGATTCTCTTCGACAAAGGCTACATTCTTAATTATAAGTTTGTAGAAGACGGACCGCAAGGCTCAATCATGATCGCCTTGAAATACGATCCGGTAAATAAAGTGAACGCGATTAAGAAACTGATTCGCGTATCATCGCCAGGGTTACGTCAGTATGCAGGCTACAAAAATATGCCGCGCGTATTGAACGGTTTGGGAATTGCCATATTATCTACTTCACAAGGAGTAATGACGGATAAAGAAGCTGCCGCTCAAAAAATTGGCGGTGAAGTATTGTGTTACGTTTATTAATTTCAGGAGGAGAAAAGTAATATGTCAAGAATAGGAAAATTACCCATATCATTACCTTCCGGCGTTGCAGCAACGGTGGGAGAAGATAATGTGATTACGCTGAAAGGCCCAAAAGGCGAATTGAAACAACAGGTGAACCCTGACCTCAAAGTGGAGGTTGAAAATGGTGTTTTAACCGTTGAAAGACCAACAGATAATAAAGAACACAGAGCCATGCACGGTTTATACCGTTCGTTGCTTAACAATATGGTGATTGGTGTTTCGGAAGGATTTAAGAAAGAATTAGAACTTGTGGGTGTTGGATATCGTGTAACCAACCAAGGACAAATTCTGGAATTATCACTTGGTTTTACCCACAATATTTTCTTGGAATTACCTAAAGAAATAAAAGTGGAAACTAAGATGGAAAGAAATAAGAATCCGCTTATTATTTTGGAGTCTTCCGATAAACAATTGCTCGGACAAGTTTGTGCGAAAATTCGCTCATTCCGTAAACCCGAACCTTACAAAGGTAAAGGTATTAAGTTCGTTGGCGAACAGCTCCGTCGCAAATCGGGTAAGACAGCAGGTAAATAATTTACGTAAACAGAAATCGCTATGTTAACAAAAATAGAAAGAAGACTAAAGATTAAAACTCGCGTTCGCGGTAAAATCAGTGGAACCAAAGAGTGTCCGCGTTTGTCCGTGTTCAGGAGCAATAAACAAATATACGCGCAAGTTATCGACGATGTTAACGGAGTTACTCTAGCATCGGCTTCATCTTTGAAAGTTGATGAAAAACTTCCAAAGAAAGAAATAGCAGCAAAAGTTGGTGAAATGATTGCCAGCAACGCAAAAGAAGCCGGAGTTGAAAAAGTAGCATTCGATAGAAACGGTTACTTATATCACGGTCGTATAAAAGAATTGGCTGATGCCGCTCGTAAAGGAGGACTTAAATTTTAAACAGCTATGACAGGAACAGATAGAAGAGTAAAATCGACAAACGATTTAGAATTGAAAGACAGATTAGTGGCTATCAATCGTACTACCAAAGTTACAAAAGGAGGACGTACGTTTACTTTTGCTGCTATGGTTGTAGTTGGAAACGAAGACGGTATCATTGGTTGGGGCTTAGGAAAAGCCGGTGAGGTTACTACTGCCATTGCCAAAGGCGTTGAAGCAGCCAAAAAGAATTTAATGAAAGTTCCGGTTTACAAAGGAACTATTCCGCACGAACAAACTGCTCGTTTTGCCGGAGCCGAAGTGTTTTTAAAACCGGCTTTTGCAGGTACCGGAGTAAAAGCAGGGGGCGCCATGCGTGCCGTACTTGAAAGTGCAGGAATTACCGATATTTTGGCAAAGTCGAAAGGATCGTCAAATCCCCACAACTTAGTGAAAGCTACAATTGAAGCATTGTGCGAGTTAAGAGACCCTATTACAGTGGCTCAAAACCGCGGAGTTAGTTTAGAAAAAGTATTTAACGGATAAAATAGAAGGATTTTTAAAATGGCTACTATAAAAGTAAAACAAACAAGAAGTAGAATTGGCAGTCCTGAAGATCAAAAAAGAACGTTGGATGCTTTAGGATTAACCAAAATGAACAAAGTGGTTGAACACGAAGATACCCCTGTTATCAGAGGTCTTATTCGAAAAGTTCACCATTTAGTAACGATTGTAGAATAATTAGTTTATAACGATAAAAATATATAAAAGATGAATTTATCGAACTTAAAACCCGCTGAAGGTGCAACCAAAACCCGTAAAAGAATAGGCCGTGGCCAAGGATCGGGTAGAGGAGGTACTTCAACAAGAGGACATAAAGGAGCAAAATCAAGATCGGGTTACTCTAGAAAAACCGGATTTGAAGGAGGTCAAATGCCATTGCAGCGTCGTGTACCCAAATTCGGATTTAACCCGCTCAAGAGAGTTGAATATAAAGCTATCAATTTGGAAACACTTCAAACGTTGGCCGACTCTCAGAAATTAGAAAAAATAACTCCGGAAGTATTAATCAACTCCGGCCTTATTTCTCCGAAACACCTGGTTAAAATTCTTGGAAGAGGAACACTTTCGGCAAAATTGGAAGTAGAAGCTCACGCTTTTTCAAAAACAGCCGAACAAGCCATTACTTCTGCAGGAGGAACAGCCGTAAAACTCTGAAAAAATGGGATTTGTACAAACAGTAAAAAATATTTGGAAAATTGAAGACCTTCGGATGAGGTTAATCATCACCCTTGGTTTTATTGCAATCTACCGTTTCGGTTCGTTTGTAGTACTTCCGGGTGTAAATCCTGAATTACTTCAGAATCTGCAAGCAAGTGCAAGTGGTGGTCTGCTGGGATTACTCGATATGTTCTCGGGAGGCGCATTCGCGAATGCTTCAATTTTTGCCTTGGGAATTATGCCCTACATTTCTGCTTCCATCGTGATGCAGTTGTTAGGTATTGCCGTTCCTGCTTTTCAGAAAATGCAGCGTGAAGGTGAAAGTGGACGTACCAAGATGAACCAATACACGCGTTATCTTACTGTTGCGATTTTGCTTTTCCAAGGTCCCGCATATATTTACGGAGCTTTAGGATCGGCAATTCCGGGCGGATTATTTGACTGGGTAATTCCGGCAACCATAATTCTTGCCGGAGGCAGTATGTTTGTGTTATGGTTGGGAGAAAGAATTACCGATAAAGGTATTGGAAACGGCATTTCGTTTATCATTCTTATTGGTATTATTGCCCGTTTACCACATGCATTGGTAGCCGAATTCGACCGATTGCTCAATGCACCGGGAGGTTTGGTACTCTTCCTGCTCGAAATTATTTTCTTGCTGGTTGTTATTGCCGGAGCTATTATGCTGGTACAAGGTACGAGAAAAATACCCGTACAGTATGCAAAACGCATCGTGGGAAATAAACAATACGGTGGAGTTCGCCAGTACATTCCCTTGAAAGTGAATGCGGCTAACGTGATGCCTATTATTTTTGCGCAAGCAATTATGTTTATTCCGCTTACCATAGCTCAGTTTTCTGCAAAAGATGGTGGTGGTTTTTGGGCTTCGTTGATGAATTATACCAGTTTTTCGTATAACTTCATCTTCGCCTCGCTAATCATCGCGTTCACGTATTTCTATACGGCTATTACCGTTAATCCCATACAAATGGCAGAAGATCTGAAACGAAATAACGGATTTATTCCGGGTGTGAAGCCGGGTAAAAGAACAGCAGAATATATCGATACGATTATGTCGAGAATTACTTTCCCCGGTTCGCTTTTCCTTGCGCTGGTAGCTATTATGCCGGCTTTTGCCGGAATTGCGGGTATTAACCAGCAGTTCGCTCAATTCTTTGGCGGAACTTCGCTGCTAATTCTTGTGGGTGTAGTACTTGACACGTTGCAACAGATTGAAAGTCATTTATTGATGCGCCATTACGATGGTTTCTTGAAATCGGGAGCCAAAATTAAGGGCAGAACCGGTCAAATTGCAGCTTATTAAAGTTATCTGATGAATAAATTTGGATGAATAGCAAAACAATCATACTAAAAACCGATGAAGAAGTTGAATTGATGCGACACAGCAACCGTTTGGTTGGAATGACTCTCGGAGAACTTTCCAAGTACATAAAACCCGGTGTTACAACGCTTCAGTTAGACAAAATTGCAGAGGAATTTATTAGAGATCACGGAGCTATTCCCACTTTTTTAGGATACGGCGGTTTTCCTAACTCCATCTGTGCCTCAGTAAACGAAAATGTGGTACATGGAATCCCAAACAATAAACCTTTGCAAGAAGGCGACATCTTATCCATTGATTGTGGTACGAACTTGCGCGGATACTGTGGCGATTCGGCATACACATTTTGCGTTGGAGAAGTGAAAGATGAGGTGAAAAAATTACTCAAAATCACCAAAGAAGCACTTTACAAAGGTATCGAACAAGCGCAACACGATAAGCGAGTAGGAGACATTGGCTCCACCATACAAACTTATTGCGAATCGCACGGCTATTCGGTTGTAAGGGAATTGGTAGGTCACGGAATTGGCAGGAACATGCACGAAGCTCCTGAGGTGCCGAATTACGGCAGAAGAGGAACCGGTTCGTTATTAAAAAACGGAATGTGCATTGCCATTGAGCCGATGATTAATATGGGAAGCAAAAACGTGGTGTTTGAAAACGACGGATGGACGGTGCGAACCAAAGACCGCAAACCATCGGCACATTTTGAGCATACGATAGCTATCCGAAACGGCAAAGCCGATATTTTATCGACATTTGAATTTATTCAGGAAACAAGCAACAATTAAAGAAAGGAACCAAAATGGCTAAACAAGCAGCAATTGAGCAAGACGGAACAATAGTAGAAGCATTGTCAAATGCCATGTTCCGTGTAGAATTAGAAAACGGGCACGAAATTACGGCACATATCTCGGGGAAAATGCGTATGCATTACATCAGAATTTTACCCGGTGACAGAGTGCGAGTAGAAATGTCGCCTTACGATCTTTCGAAAGGAAGAATTTCATTCAGATACAAATAATACAGGTAGAGACGGTGCGCGCACCGTCTGTACAAAAATCTAAAAAATATGAAAGTAAGAGCATCTTTAAAAAAACGTACGGCTGACTGTAAAATTGTTCGCAGAAAAGGTCGTTTATACATTATCAACAAAAAAAATCCCAAGTTCAAACAACGTCAGGGATAAAATACAATGGTTATTCACT
>JAUNUM010000115.1 GCA_030538215.1 Bacteroidia bacterium | reverse complement strand
ATATTGACAGAAAAACTTTATACAACAAAATCAAACTTTACAGCGTAGAGATAAATTAAGCATCTGATTTTAATTGAATGGAGTCTTCCAAATCGCGTTCTGCAGTAAAATATGTGGTAATTATTGGCTATATCTTAGTCGTAGTGACTATGATTGTGGGATTATTGGCTATTTATAGAAATTTGGTCAATTTTTCAGAAGAAAAAATCCGCAGTGAAGATCTTACAGAGCTGATTATTGTAGGGAATGTTATTAATCAGTTGTACAAAGTGGAAGGTGAGCAAAATTTGTTTACTCACGAGAGTGCTGTAGAATATTTCGACCGCTACAATTTAACGCGACCTGAAATTACAGCGAAGTTAGATACTTTAAAACATCTTTCAAAAGATACACTACGCATAATTAAGCTCGACAGTATAGAAGTCTTATTGGGTGAAAAAGAGAATAATCTTCGAGCTATTTCAGTTTTATTAGATTCAATTCGCAAAGGTCCCATAATAACTCGTGAAATAGTTAGCACATTTGTTCCAAAAAATTTAAATACTCAAATTGAGCAGTTTCTAGAAGATAAAAAGCTTGTAAATAAATCTGTTGAGGAGAATGACACAACAGTTATACATGCACAGCAAAGAGGCTTTTTTAAAAGAATTGGAGATGCTATTAGAGGAGTACAAGATTCAACCGTAATTATTCAAACTCGTCCCGACACCGTAACTATTTCTCGCGAGGATATAAAACTGGCTATTGATACGGTTGTTAATATGGTTAGATATTCTGAGCGATTGAATCTTGAAAACCAGCGAAAATTTCAAGCTGCTTTACTTCAAAGACAATCGCTAATGAATAGTACAAATCATTTGTTGACAACAAGGATCGATGATTTGTTGAAATCCATTGAACAAGAGGAGATTGATAAGTCGATGAGGCTCATTGAAGAAAAAGACATAACGCTCAATAAGTCTTTGAGAATTGTGTTAGGCGTTTCTTTGTTAGCCATATTAATAGCGCTTGTTTTTGGATTTCTACTCTTGATGGATATAAATAGAAGTCAACGATACAGAAAGCGCTTAGAAGAATCTAATGTGCGAATTAAGCAGTTGCTGCAATCGCGTGAAAAACTGATGTTATCTATATCGCATGACATAAAGGCTCCAATGAGTTCTATTCTTGGTTATATAGAGTTGATGGAATCGGGAGCCGACGAAAATATGCGAAAGATGTATCTGGCAAATATGAAAAAATCGAGTGATCATGTGTTGCAGTTGGTGACGAATCTGCTTGATTATCAGAAAATAGAGTCCGGTACTTGGTCGCACAAGGAGATGAATTTCAACGTTTATGAATTGGTCGAAAGCACTGCTAACAGTTTTAGTCCTATTGCCGAAAAAAAAGGTCTTATTTATTCCGTGCACAATGAAATACCGAAAAATTTAATGGCTTTTGGCGACCCGTTCATGAAAAGAGAAGTATTTTCAAATCTCATATCCAATGCTATAAAATATACTCCCAAGGGAGAAGTTGAAGTTATTGTAAAGCTTGCTCATGAGGACGCTGAATCTGTTATTAATTTTTCTGTTAAAGACACCGGATTGGGGATTGGAAAGGAGCATCAAGAGTGTATTTTTCAAGAATTTATGCAGATAAAACCCGATAAAATTGAACATCATGCCGATGGAAGTGGCTTAGGATTGGCAATAACAAAAGGATTGGTGGATGAATTGGGTGGAAAAATATATTTAAACTCCGAAGAAGGCAAAGGATCTGAGTTTTTTGTGGACATACCGCTCAAGAAATCACAATCGATAGAAACATTGAGTTTGAAGGAGGACTATCCGGATTTTGATATCGAAGATATATCTATTTTGGCGGTAGATGACGATCCTATCCAGTTGACAATGATGTCGGAAATGCTTAAGTTGAAAAAAATAAATGTTGTTACGGAAACTAATCCCGAAAACGTGTTAAATGTCTTGAAGAACAATGTCTTCGATTTGATATTTCTCGATATTCAAATGCCGCGTATAAATGGATTTACACTTGTGAAACATATTTTGGAGTCTGATTTTTTGCGAGAAGTGAAATTAACACCGATTATTGCTCTGTCTGCAAAATCGGATTTGTCGTCACTTGACTTTAAAAAATCCGGTTTTACCGACTTTTTAAATAAACCTTTCACTTTAGTACAACTTTTCAGCCTGATAAATAAGCACCTGGAGCTTAAGTTAGACACCAACAAAAGCTCTAACGGAAATGTTAAAGGTATATCTGCATTGATTAACGTTGTAAAAGATGATAAAGAAAGCTCATTGGAAATTTTGAAAGCATTTGTGCACGATACCGAAAAAAATAACGATGAAATGATGGCTTGTTTTGAGAAAAACGACATGGAAAACGCATCGCATTTTGCACACAAAATGCTACCTCTTTTTAAAATGATGGGTGATGAAAAATTGTCGGATATTTTACTGAGATTAGATCACAAGAAAGCCGTATCGGATGAAGAGAAAAATGTGGTGATTGCAAAAATATACCAGTACGTGAACGAAGCAAAAAAAATGGTATCCGATATGGGAAAAGCGTAACCGATGGACTCTAAAGCTATTCTCAAATATAAACGATACTTGTTGTTGGAAAAAGGTTTATCGTCAAATACCATTGATGCTTACATGACCGATTTGCAGAAATTGGTTGATTTCAAAGAAAGCCGAAATCTTACTTTTTTAGAAATAAAACTATCCCATTTAGAAGAGTTTCTTGCCGAATTGCACGATAATGATATCAAAGCTCGTTCTGTGGCAAGAATTATTTCCGGTATTAAATCATTTTTTCACTTTCTTGTTCTTGATGGCTATCTTGCGGACAATCCAAGTCAATTGTTGGAAACGCCCAAAATAGGATTGAAGCTTCCTATCGTGCTATCGGTAGAAGAGATCGATTCTATTCTGGAAGTTATTGATGTTTCCACAGCCGAAGGCGCACGTAATTATGCTATTGTTGAAACCCTTTATAGCTGCGGATTACGCGTGTCGGAAGTTACTAATCTGCGATTTTCTGACTTGTTTTTCGACGAAGGGTTCATTCGTGTGCAGGGTAAGGGAAGTAAGCAACGACTTGTTCCAATATCAGATACGGCTATTCAAAAGATAAAAAATTATTTCTTGCATCGCAATCAACAAATTGTGAAGAAAGGTAGTGAAGATATTGTTTTTTTGAGCACAAAAGGAAAAGGTGCAGGCCGTGGAATTTCGAGAACAATGGTCTTTAATATTACTAAACAATATGCCGAAGCTGCCGGAATAAATAAAGAGGTTAGTCCGCACGTTTTTCGTCATTCGTTTGCCACACATTTATTGGAACGTGGAGCTAATATTCGGGTAATCCAAGAGATGCTGGGACACGAAAAAATAACCACCACAGAAATCTATACCCATATCGATCGGAGTTTTCTACGACAAGAAATTATTGAACATCATCCGAGGAATAAAAAATCTTTGTAGAGACGTGGCATGCCGCGTCTCTACTGTTTTATCAACAAAACCACAAAAAAATGAACCCACAAATCTTTTAAAAACAGATAATTTTGTATATTTGCTAAATTATATCAAAACATCAAACATTAAACATTAAATAAATTCACGCCCTATGAAATTTGTAGTATCAAGCGCCACATTGTTGAGCCATCTGCAAGCAATCAGCAGAGTTATCAATTCAAAAAATGCATTACCTATTTTGGATTGTTTTCTCTTGGAACTGGACGGAAATATGTTGACCATTACAGCCGCCGACAACGAAACCCGATTGGAAACAAAAGTAGAAGTAAATAGCTCAGAAGGAGCAGGCAGTTTGGCTATTAACTCCAAAAATCTATTGGATCCGCTGAGAGAACTTCCCGATCAACCGCTCACTTTTGATGTGAACGATGAAACACTGGAGGTTTACATTTACTACCACAACGGGAAATATAATTTTGTAGGCTTAAAAGGCGATGAGTATCCGCAACCCAAAGAATTGAAAGAATCGGCAATTGGACTCAATATTCCTGCCGAAACGCTTTTCAATGGAATTAACAGAACTGTTTTTGCCACTGCCGACGATGAATTGCGTCCGGTAATGAACGGTATCTATTTCGATATCACTACGGATGACTTAACTTTTGTAGCTTCCGACGGACACAAACTCGTGCGTGTAACGCATAAAGATGTGAAAGGTGATGGACGTTCATCGTTTATTTTACCCAAAAAACCGGCTAACTTGCTTAGATCACTTCTTCCGAAAGAAAATGGAACGGTGGAAATAAAATTCGACGAAAATAACGCCTATATAACCATGTCGAACTTCATAATGATTTGTCGTTTTGTTGAAGGACGTTATCCCAACTACAGCTCGGTAATTCCGCAAAGTAATCCAAACAACGTTACGCTCGACAGGCTTACATT
The DNA here is from genome assembly GCA_030538215.1 of Bacteroidia bacterium. Classification (GTDB taxonomy): domain Bacteria; phylum Bacteroidota; class Bacteroidia; order Bacteroidales; family Dysgonomonadaceae; genus Petrimonas. Next base: position 1,056 of record JAUNUM010000115.1, on the reverse strand, counting down.
ATTAAACGCTCTGAAACGCGTTAGCGTATTTTCCAATCCGGCAAGCAGTTTAGTGAAACTTCAAATGTCGGAAGACAAGATTGTTGTTTCGGCGCAAGATATCGATTTCCTGACTTCGGCAGAAGAAATCATCCCTTGTCAGTATAACGGTAACGTGATGAGTATTGGCTTTAAAGCTGTTTTCCTTATAGATATTCTGAATAATATTCCTGCTACCGATGTGAAAATGGAACTTTCCGATCCTTCGCGTGCCGGCATAATTCTTCCTGCCGAAAATGAAGAAAACGAGGATATGCTCACGTTGCTCATGCCGATGATGCTAAACGACTGAGAAATGTCGGCTGTCGGATACTAAACATAATTGTACGGTTGTGTATTTAAAACAAAAACAAGTTTTTTGCCTTTTATTTAACTTAACCATTAAGGAGTTAAAACTGTTAAGTAAGAGAATCAAGGATTAATTCGTATAGCTTTTTACAATCATTCTATTTTCAAAAACACTAAATATTCTTAATGTCTTAATGGTTGAGAATGTTAAGATTAAAAAACAATAGTTTTTAATTCAAATTTACAATAGAAATGACTAAAAGGGATGTAACTCAATTGGCTTATAATATTGTAGGTTGTGCTATAAAAGTTCATAAAGAGTTGGGATCCAGCTTGCTGGAAAGTATTTATGAACAATGTTTGAAATACGAATTAGAGAAAAACGGTTATGATGTTAAACAGCAATTGGTTGTTCCGGTTGTATATGATAATATTTCAATGAACATTGACTTAAAAGTTGATTTATTGGTTAATAACTGTGTAATTGTAGAATTGAAAGCAACTGAGAACGTAAATCCTTTATTCGAGGCGCAATTATTGACATATATGAAACTACTAAAAAAACCGCAAGGATTATTAATAAATTTTTTTACCGATAATATAACAAAATCTATGAAACCATTCGTAAACGAATACTTTACAATGTTGGAAGATAGATAAGTACATCGTCTTAGTTACTTTATATTATTGTCAGCAGTGCTAATAAACAAAAACTTGTTTTTGCACTTA
>JAUNUM010000011.1 GCA_030538215.1 Bacteroidia bacterium | reverse complement strand
ACTTCATCTATCGCAAACAAAGCCTTGTCGCTTGATAGGTCAACATTAATTTTCCCACCGGTATAATCTTGACCGAAATAATATTTGTTGAATTGAGTTTCTATATTTAAGTTAAGCCATGACGTCATTATTTTTTTGAAGCTATTAGAGTTAATACTCATTGATAATGATGTGCCTTGATTGTAGTTTCCTGATTTTTTAGAAACAACGGTATTAATTTTAATTTCATTTTTAGAAGCAAGTATAATTAGTTTCAATAGTTCCGCATTGTTTTTATAATATTCTAAAATATCTATATCGTCAAGACGTTCTTTATCATCAGCATATTTAAAGCCAATGCTTATTTTTAAAAGCGCCTTAGATGTGTGGTCTTTAAACGAATCTAAAAGATTGTATTTTTCGGCTAATTTCTTATATTCATCTATCCATTCTATAAAGTCATCAAATTCATATTCTACTCCATTACTCGCGGCAAATTCTATATCATCATACGATTCATCTTTAGCGAATAATTCTTTATTTTTGTCAGTAAGATGTTTTGTTATCTGTTCTCTGTCTTTTTTCATACTGCGGTTATATTTATGATTTTCTATAACTATATTTCACTAAAGAGTTCATCAAATTTTCCTGCACCTGCTTTTTTCTTTTCATCAACGATTTTCATATATGGTTTCATTGCTTCAATATTCTTATGCCCAGTCCATTGCATAATCGTAAGCGGGTCAATTTCCAGCGTTAACCCTGTAACTACAAAAGTTCTTCGTCCGGCGTGTGTGCTGATAATTTCCCATTTAGGTACTGTTACATCATACCGATTTCCACCAATAAAATACGTGTCGGTGTATGGTGTGTTTATTTCAGCTTCTTTGCACAATACTTTCAAATAATCATTCATTTTTTGATTGCTGATAACCGGCAAAGCTGCATCGTTCTTAAATGGAATATCTTTATACTTATCTAATATCGCCCTGCTAAACTCGTTCAAGTTGATAATAAGTGAATCGCCTGTTTTTTGGGTTACAATCTTAACTGCATCGTCTGTTATTTGCGACCGCTTTAAATCTTTCAGATCGGAAAATCTTAACCCTGTGAAGCATTGAAATAGAAAACAATCTTTTACGTGCTGCAATGTTTCTGCGCCGATTGCCGTAAGCTCATCTTCTTCTTCGGGTTCATATTTGTAGGGTGTGAAGTTCCAAAGCTGCATCACCTCATCCCATTCTAAATAAATGATTTCTTTATTTGTAACTTTCTTTAATTTGATTTTCCACGCTTTAGTGTGAACATTTCCGGTATAATATCCTTTTTCACTTGCCCATCGTAAAAACCACTTTAAGAGGTCTGAATTTTTCTTTGTAGTTGTGTTGCGATATCCGTTCTTAATGTACCATCTAATTAGCGCATTTGCATCGTCTATATTGAATTCAAATGTTAGTTTTGGATTGTACCGCTTTAGATGGTTTTTCAGTGCGTGAAACTTGTTATAAACAGCTTTACTCCAGCTTTCATTTTCACCGCCGCTATTCATAAACTCATCGAGTGCAGAAAAGAATGTAACATCTTTTTGTTTCACATCTTCATATTCATTTCTGAATTCATTTACAGTCGGCAAACGTTTTTCAGTACCGAAATAGTATTGTTCTAAAATAGATGAAGCCTTTTTTTCCATAGCATCTATTTTGTTGTTTATAACAGATGCTTTATATTTTCCGTGAGTAGTGTTAGCCTTACATCGTTGCTTATCCCAATCCCAACGGCATTCAAACTTTTTATCACTATCTTTAACCGGCTTTGTTGGCGTACAATCCACCCGATAACCTACTAAATAACGTATTAGAGTGCCTGAAAACAAAACTCGCATAACTACTTTGCGGTCGTGCCGTTCACCCTCTTTTTCGGCTAAAAATGATATTGTCCACTTATTATCCATATAATACCCTTTTGGGTACAAATATGGGTATATTTATTGGAATATCAAAGAATATTTGTGTATATTTGTGAAACTTGTTGAAATATTATTGTTTTGATTTCAAACACTTATGAAAGTATAAATATATTATTGAAAATGTAGGTGTTAGTCCGATATTCTCCACTCGTTATGAAAAGATATTCAGTTGATTGAATGTCTTTTTTTGTTTTTATAGATAGGAACAAAACGGATTATTCCTAAAAGTTACGGAGCCCGAAATCGATAAATTAAATTTTAACCATTAAGAACTTTAGCTTTATTCAAGAGAGGTAATGCTTTACTCATTTTATGTTTCACTTTTTCGCAATGAAGTTGCAATAGCTTTTCTTTTTACAGCACATTTTGAAAAGAAAACTGTATATTTGCATCGGAAATCTGAGATACTCCACAAACAAAATTTTTCTAATGGATGAAACGAGCGTGTAAATTGGTTACACACAAGAACATCATTGTTGCGAGTTCTCCCGATAGCTATCGGGAACCATAATGTAAAGGATGAGAAAATAAACACATGAAAATTAAAATATTCGAATTTAACCCATTGGGTGTTAACACTTACGTGTTGTATGATAAAACCGGTGAATGTATTATTATTGATGCATCGTGTTTTTTCCCCGATGAGAAAGAATTACTGCTTAATTTTATATTAGACAATAACTTGGTGGTTAAACACCTTGTAAATACTCACTTGCATTTTGATCATATTTTTGGAGTAAATTTTATTGCTTCGCAATTTGATTTGAAGCTTCAAGTGCACAAAGACGATGAATTTCTGCTTGTAAACCTATCGGAACAACTTCAAATGTTTGGTTTTAATTCTAATACCGATTATAAGCCCGAAATCGGCGGCTATCTTGCCGAAAACGATACAATCACTTTCGGAGAACACCAATTGAAGATTCTGCACGTTCCGGGACACTCGCCCGGGAGTATCGTTTTTTACAACGAAAAAGAAAAATTTGCTGTAGTGGGCGATGTCCTTTTCAACGGAAGTATCGGTCGTACTGATTTGCCCGGTGGAAGTTTTGAGCAGCTTGCCGATGGAATTCGCACAAAGCTTTTCACACTTCCCGATGAAACAGAAATTTATTCGGGACACGGCCCGAAAACAACTGTTGGGCAAGAAAAAAAATACAATCCTTTTGTAGGGATATAGTAAAAATAGTTGGAAGACCGAAGTCGGAAGTAAATGATAGCAGATTATTTAAATACGTCCTCAAATTGAACCCTAAACATCAAACGTCAAACATTAAACTTTAAACATACATAATTTATGGAAATGGAGCATTTCAAAACTCGTCACATCGGGATTAAGCCCGAAGATTTAGAAAAAATGTTGCAAACCGTTGGAGTCTCATCGGTTGACGAATTAATTAATCAAACCATACCGGCAGATATCAGGCTGAAAAAACCGTTATCGTTGCCCAAAGCACAATCCGAAATGGAATACGGCGAAGATATTGCCCGTATAGCATCGGCAAATAAAATTTTCACATCCTATATCGGAATGGGTTGGTACGATACAATTACTCCGGCAGCAATTTATCGCAACGTATTCGAAAATCCTGTTTGGTACACGTCTTACACGCCTTATCAGGCCGAAATATCGCAAGGAAGATTAGAGGCTTTACTCAATTTCCAAACGGTAGTGAGCGAACTTACCGGACTGCCGTTGGCCAACAGTTCTTTATTGGACGAAGCCACTGCTGCTGCCGAAGCTGCATCCATGATGTATGGATTACGCAGCCGCGATCAGGTGAAAAATAACGTAGAAACTCTTTTTGTAGATCAGAATATTTTTCCACAAACGCTTTCTGTTTTGCGTACACGCATGGAAATGGTGGAAATTGGCATTGAAGTTGGCGACTACAAAAACTTCGACTCTCAAAAGCAATATTTTGGTGCTATCGTACAATATCCCAACAGCGATGGCAATATAGAAGATTATCGCAGTTTTGTAGAAAAAGCACACGCTTCTGACTGTAAAGTGGCTGTTGCAACCGATTTAATGTCGCTTGTTTTGCTAACACCTCCCGGTGAGTGGGGAGCCGATATCGCTTTCGGAAGCAGCCAACGATTTGGAATTCCCATGTATTTTGGAGGTCCATCGGCTGCATTTTTTGCTACCCGCGATGAGTATAAACGCAACATTCCGGGAAGAATTATTGGTATTTCCAAAGATGCTTACGGAAAAGATGCACTGCGCATGGCGCTACAAACTCGTGAGCAGCACATTAAGCGTGAAAAAGCTACATCGAATATTTGTACCGCTCAGGCATTGCTGGCGACTATGGCATCGTTCTATGCCGTTTACCACGGTCCCGAAGGATTAAAAAATATTGCCAAACGTATTCATTCTGTAACTTCGTTGGTGGCAGATGAGTTGAAAGAGCTTGGATTTAAGCAAACTAACAGTGTCTATTTCGATACATTAAAGTTGCAGCTGCCCGAAAACGTTTCACAAGAAAGTGTAAGAGATTTGGCAGAAATGCGCAACATCAACCTGCGTTATTTTGCAACAGGAGAAATAGGTATCAGCATTGATGAAACTACCGATGCTTATCGTGTGCACGAGCTTTTGGCTGTGTTTGCCATGGCGGTAGGAAGCTCAAAAGTGTTTATGATTGACGAATTACCGGAAAAGATAACCTTAAAAGGTGATCAGCTTCGCACTTCAGGCTTTCTCACACACCCCAATTTCAATAGTTATCATTCCGAAACCGAATTGATGCGTTACATCAAGAAACTGGAAAGAAAAGACATATCGCTGGCTCACTCCATGATTTCACTCGGATCGTGCACCATGAAATTGAATGCCGCATCGGAACTTCTTCCGTTAGGACATGCCGGATTCCAAAAAATTCATCCTTTTGCTCCCGAAGATCAAACACAAGGTTACAAGGAAATGATTAATGAACTGGAATCTTTGCTGGCAGAGATTACCGGATTTGCCGGAACCAGCCTTCAACCCAACTCGGGCGCAGCAGGAGAATTTTCCGGACTATTGGTTATAGCCAGCTACTTGAAGAGCATCGGACAAGGACATCGCAAAACGGTACTTATTCCGGCGTCTGCTCATGGAACCAATCCGGCGAGTGCGGTACAAGCCGGATTTAATCCCGTTACAGTTGCATCAGATACCAAAGGAAACGTGGATATGGATGATCTACGCAAAAAAGTGGAAGAATATCGCGATGATTTGGCGGCATACATGATCACGTATCCTTCAACTCACGGTATTTTTGAAGTGGAAATTCGCGAAATGTGTAATATTATTCACGAAGCCGGCGGTCAGGTTTACATGGATGGAGCCAATATGAACGCACAGGTTGGGCTTACCAATCCGGGAACTATCGGAGCTGATGTTTGTCACTTGAACTTGCATAAAACATTTGCTATTCCACACGGTGGCGGCGGTCCGGGCGTTGGTCCAATTTGCGTTGCCGAACATTTGGTACCGTTCCTTCCGGGACATCCAGTAACGTCTGAATCCGACGTAAATACCGTTTCTGCAGCTCAATACGGTAGCGCCGGCGTTCTTGCCATTACTTACGGTTACATCAAAATGATGGGAGCCGAAGGCTTAACGGAAGCAACTAAAATAGCTATTCTGAACGCAAATTATTTAGCCGAAAGATTAAATGATTCCTACGGAATTGTTTATCGGGGAGCTAACGGTAGAGTAGGGCATGAGCTGATTTTGGAATGTCGTGGCTTGAAATCTGTGTCAGGAATTTCGGAAACCGATATTGCCAAGCGATTAATCGATTACGGATATCATGCACCAACATTATCATTCCCGGTTCATGGCACGCTGATGATTGAACCGACAGAAAGCGAAAGCTTGGCAGAATTAGACAGATTTGCTGATACAATGCTGAATATCCATAAAGAAATCATCGAAGTTTCGCGTGGCGAATACACGGCAGAAGACAACGTGTTGGTAAACGCTCCACATCCTGAATACGAATGTGTTGCCGATGAGTGGAAGCACACTTATCCGCGCAGTAAAGCCATTTATCCGCTACCTTTCGTTGCCGAGAACAAATTCTGGGTAAATGTTGCCCGTGTAGATAATGCGTATGGCGACAGGAATTTGGTGGCGTGTTTGTGCCAGATGTAAATAGAGATTTCCAACTTGCTAACAGAAAGGCAAGTTAGAATGAAAAATAGAGAGACGCAATTGTTGCGTCTCTTTTTTTCGTATCTTTGCATCTCAAATAAAAGTCCTTTCTCTTGAGGAGAGAGGATTTAGGAGAGAGGCTATGCAGCAACAAAATCATAGATCAGGGTTTGTAAATATTGTAGGAAATCCAAACGTGGGGAAATCCACGCTGATGAACCGATTGGTGGGCGAAAAGTTATCGATAATAACTCCCAAGTCGCAAACCACGCGTCATCGGATTATCGGAATTGTAAATACACCCGAATATCAGGTGGTTTATTCCGATACACCAGGTGTGCTTCGTCCCAATTACAAGTTGCAAGAGCAGATGCTGAACTTTTCGTTGTCGGCTCTCGATGACGCTGATGTGCTGCTGTATGTAACCGATGTGGTGGAAAAAATCGATAAGAACGATGAATTCCTTTCCAAAGTGCAGCGACTGAACTTGCCTGTTTTGCTGCTAATCAACAAAATAGATCAAACCACTCAAGCAGAGCTTGAAAAGATGGTTGAAACGTGGCATGAGTTGTTGCCCAAAGCAGAAATTTATCCGATATCGGCGCTAAACAATTTCAGTATCGACTTGATAAAGAAACGAGTTATTGAGTTGTTGCCGGAGTCGCCGCCATATTTTGAAAAAGATGCGTTGACAGACAAGCCTGCCCGCTTTTTCGTAAACGAAATTATTCGCGAAAAAGCTCTGCTGCTTTATCAGAAAGAAGTTCCATACTCCATTGAGGTAGTGGTGGAAGAGTTTAAAGAAGAGGCGGATATTATCCGCATCCGTGCCATTATTTTGGTGGAGCGCGATACGCAAAAAGGCATTGTTATCGGTCATAAAGGCGAATCGTTGAAAAGATTGGGAACTATGGCGCGAAAAGATATTGAACTGTTTTTCGAGAAAAAAGTATTTTTACAACTTTACGTGAAAGTGGAAAAAGACTGGCGAAACAGGGATAATATGCTGAAGAATTTTGGATATAAATTAGAGTAAATTACCAATTACTAATTACAAATTACCAAAAAATGGTAAACTACTATTAGTATAAAAGTCTAAAGTCTTTTGTCTGATAGTCTAAAAAAATATGAGAAACTTAGTAGCTATTGTTGGACGTCCCAATGTAGGAAAATCAGCGTTATTCAATCGGTTAACGCAAAGTCGTCAGGCTATTGTAACCGATGTGTCGGGCACCACGCGCGACCGCATGTACGGCAAAGTAAACTGGAGCGGAAAAGATTTTTCGCTGGTCGATACCGGTGGCTGGGTTGTCAATTCTGACGATATAATGGAGGACGAGATTAACAAACAAGTGCAAATCGCAGTTGAAGAAGCCGATGTAATACTTTTTGTTGTTGATGTGATGAGCGGACTCACCGATTTGGATAACGGTGTAGCGCATTTGTTGCGTCGTTCCGGCAAACCGGTAGTTATAGTTGCCAACAAAGCGGATAACTTTAATCTCGGACATCAATCGGCTGAATTTTATACGCTGGGTTTGGGCGATCCTTTTTCTATTTCGGCCATCAACGGTTCGGGAACGGGCGATTTATTGGATCACGTTCTATCGCTCTTTAAAAAAGAAAGTGAAGAAGAACAGTTGGCAGATATTCCTAAGTTTGCTGTGGTTGGGCGTCCCAATGCCGGAAAATCGTCTATCGTAAATGCATTGATGGGCGAAGAGCGTAATATCGTAACCGAAATTGCCGGCACTACCCGCGATTCCATTTATACGCGATACGATAAATTCGGGATGGATTTTTACCTGATCGATACGGCCGGAATCCGCAAAAAAGGTAAAGTGACAGAAGACCTGGAATATTTCTCGGTTATTCGCTCCATTCGTGCCATCGAAGAAGCCGATGTTTGCATACTAATGGTTGATGCTACGCGAGGAATCGAAAGCCAGGATTTGAACATTTTTTCGCTTATTCAGAAGAATCGGAAAGGTTTAGTCGTTTTCGTTAATAAATGGGATTTAGTGGAGGAAAAAGATAATAATCTGATAAGGGATTTCGAGCGTGTCATTCGCGATCGTTTCGCTCCTTTTACCGATTTCCCTATCATATTCGGTTCGGCCACGACTAAGCAACGAATTCTTAAAGTGATGGATTTGGCAAAAGAGGTATATCAGAACAAAAAGCAAAAAGTGCCCACGCACAAACTTAACGAAGTTATGCTTCCCATTATCGAAAAAACGCCGCCACCGTCAAACAAAGGTAAATTCGTTAAGGTTAAATACATTACGCAGTTACCTAATACTCAAATTCCGTCGTTTGTGTTTTTCTGCAATCTTCCTCAATGGATTAAGGAACCTTACAAGCGATTTGTCGAAAACCGGATGCGTGAAAACTGGAATTTCACTGGAACGCCGATAAATGTGTTTTTTAGAGAAAAATAAAATGGTTTCGCCGATAAATGTTCCGCAAAAGCGGGACATTATCAGCGTAGCTATTATCGCGAAGTATTATCTATACATTCCCGTACGGAATGCTTTTCGCTTCGCAAACTTCAATCAGTTTAGCCTTTATTCTTTTTAGATCGTTGTATTTAAGGTTTCCGAGATCTATTTTGTAATTGGTTCCGGTTGTAGTCAGTGTCAGATGACTTAACCCGATACCCAGTTGTGAAACGGTTTCCCACAAAATGGAGCCGTTTATTCGTTGTTTGGGTAATTTAATCCGAAACTCACTGTTATCGATTTCGATAATAAGATCAGATCGCCAAACGGTTACTGTAAATATTAACAACGCTGCTAAAATCGTCCCTACAATTCCAACGTAAAATAGAAAATCGAATTTGTTATTTAAAGCCTGAGAGATGGAAATTCCAACAGCCAAAGCAAACAGAAATCCACCTGCAATCAGTGCGAAAATTTTCACTTTTGAAGGTAAAGTATAAATTATTTTTAGGTCTTCCATAAATCAATGTTTTTATTTAATTTTAGAAATTGATTTGAGTTTTTAATGCTAAGTGTTGAGTAACAAATTATTTCACTCACAAAAATACAAATTATAAAACGGTTTCTTTAAATAAATATCAAAAATCAATGAAATGAGAAAAAAAATACGTTAATTTGTATATAATTTGTACCACAAGTTAAACGAATTGAGCGTGAACTTGTTTTATAACTAAGAAATGATATTTCCCAACTATGTCGGTTGGGAGTAAAAATGAAGGGTGAATTGATGAATAATAACAATCTTGAAAATGAGAAACTTCCTGTTAACGAGGAAGCTAAAGTTGAAGAATCTACTAATGTGCTTCCAACGGAGGAAAAAGTAACAGAAAAAACAGCAGAAGCAACTCTTGAAATTTCGGAAAAAGAAGAAGTAAAAACTCCGGAAAATGATCTGCCGGAAAGAAAAGAAGCAGAAGAACTTACTGTTGAAGAAAAGGAAGAAATCGATTATGATATTGAAATTCCTGAAGCAACGGAAGAAAACGTTGAGGAGGAAGTAGATGAAAACAGTGTTTCGGATGATGATTCTGCAGAATTGCTGTCCGTTGAAGAGATTGTGCAAAAACTTCGCGATTTATTGGCTTCAGAACATCCTCAACGAAAAGAGGTGGATGAAGTGAAAAATCAGTTCTACCGTTCGCTTCGTAATGAAACAGAAACTCAAAAAGCAGCATTTCTTGAATCGGGTGGCGAGTCTATCGATTTCGTAGCAAGCGAATCTGAAATATACAACGAAGGCAAAGAGTTAATCCAAAAGATTAAAGAAAAGCGTGCCGAAATTCTTGCCCGCGAAGATGCGGAAAAGGAAGCCAATGTTGCCAAAAAAATGGCTATCATTGATCAAGTAAAACATCTTGCCGAAAGTCAAAGTCAGGAAGATTTCAACAAGACATATCAGGAATTTCGCTCATTGCAGCAACAGTGGAACGATATAAAGCTTGTTCCACAGACAAAAGTAAACGAGCTTTGGAAAGAATATCAGCGACATGTTGAAAAGTTCTACGATCTGGTTCGCATCAATAACGAATTTCGTGAATACGACTTCAAGAAAAATTTTGAATTGAAAACCGAACTTTGCGAAGCAGCCGAAAGGCTTGACGAGGAGTCGGATGTGGTTTCGGCATTTCATCAATTACAAAATCTGCATCAAGAATGGCGCGATATAGGTCCGGTATCCCGTAAGGATAGGGAAGAAATATGGAATCGTTTCAAAGCGGCTTCAACACTTATTAATAAGAAATATCAGTCTCATTTCGAAAGTCTTAAGGGAAAAGAAGAAGATAACCTAACTGCTAAAACTGCATTGTGTGAAAAGCTGGAAGCTATTGATTATTCGAAGTTAAATTCTATAAGAGACTGGAATAATAAAATAAAAGAGGTTCTTGATATTCAGAAACAATGGCGTGAAATTGGTTATGTTCCTAAAAAATGGAATACCAAGATTTACGATCGTTATCGTGCTGCTTGCGACTTTTTCTTCCGTAACAAAAATGATTTCTACAAATCGATGCACGGCGAAATGGAAGAAAATCTGAAAAAGAAAATCACTCTTTGTGAACGTGCCGAAGCATTGAAAGACAGTCAGGATTGGAAAAAAACCACACAGGACATGATTTCCATTCAAAAAGAGTGGAAAGCCATTGGAGTTGTTCCCCGCAAATATGTTGATAGCACATGGAAGCGTTTTATTTCGGCCTGTGATTACTTCTTTGAACAAAAGAAACTTCACACCTCTTCTCAGCACGATGAAGAAGCTAAAAATCTGGAAAAGAAGAAAGAAGTTGTTGAGAAAATCAACAAATTAGATACAGCACTTACTGCCGAACAAGCACTACCAATATTAAGAGAACTTATGGACGAATGGTACGGAATTGGACATGTGCCGTTTAAAGCCAAAGACAAAATATACAAAGAGTTCAACGATGCTACCGAAGCGCAATTCGACAGATTAAACATTGATAAGACCGAAAGAAAATTAGACAGTTTCAAGTCGAATATCTCAGATATGGCAAAATCGGGCAATGCCAAAGGTCAACTTTTCCGCGAACGCGAAAGACTGATGCGCCAATACGAACGCATGAAAGTAGAATTACAAACCTACGAAAATAATATCGGATTTCTATCTGTTTCATCGAAAAAAGGCAACAACCTTATTGATGACATGAACCAGAAAATGAAAAAAATAAAATTGGAACTTGAGTTATTGGTGAAAAAAATTGCAGCTATTGATGAAGAGTTGTAGTAAGAGTTAATTTATTCGATAAGTTCCTGAAAAAATAAGCGCACTGCGGTTTTAAACCATAGTGCGCTTAAAATATATAAGATTAGTATATACAACATTTTCAACTGCATGGCACGTAGTACAAATAAATAGCCGGACAGCATTTGTAAACGCTTGTCCGACTTTTCCAACACAGTTGCCCAACTCATAGCCGACAGTTGGGCAACCAACAACAACTACTTGCTCAAAGAACCGGCTCTTTGAATTCGGTTTTGTATTATTATTGTCGTTGTAGAGACGTCATAGTATGGCGTCTTTACGGCGCAACATTCACCATTCGCCAAATCATCAACCTGCTGCCCATTGTAGAGACGTAGCATGCTACGTCTCTACGGTGCAACATTCACCCAATGGTAAATCATTGGGCGGGGTTGCGGTGCAATACCTCCTCCCAACCTCCTCCAAGCCCCCATCCCCTGCGGGGCTTCCCCAAAAAGGGGAAGAAAGCGGATAGGACAGTTTAAGAAGGAGCGTACTATCGATTATGCATTAGATGCGTTAATCGGCAGTTGTCGTCCCCTCTTTTAGAGGGGATTGAGGGGAGGTTAATTTGTTTTATGCGCCCTGCGGTTTGGAACCGCAGGGCGCCCAACGGTAAATTATTGGGTGCAAGGTTTTCAACCACCGTTTACTAATATCTTAAAATCACTTATATTTCGGTGCGCTGCACCTTGGTTGAAAAAATGGTATTCACAGGCTACAAATATTAATGGCGCGCTGCGCCTTAAGGCACAGAGTGCCGATGATATTTGAGTATAAGGTGCAGCGTACCGAAATAGTTCTAGGATATGGTGGAAATAGGACACAGAGAATACGGAGAAGCACAGCGAAAATTATTAATTACCAAGGTGGTTCGTGAATTGTTGGGTTGTTTTGAAAATATTTACACCACTGCCTAAGTCCACAAATTTCGCATTTAGGTTTTCTTGCAACACAAATGTATCTGCCATGTAAAATAAGCCAGTGATGTGCTTTCGCCAATAATCTTTCAGGAATATATTTTACTAATTCTCTTTCTGTTTCAAGCGGTGATTTTGAATTATCGGTCAACCCAATTCGGTTGGAAACACGAAAAACATGTGTGTCAACCGCCATTGCAGGTAGGTCGAAAGCTACGGAAAGCATCACGTTGGCCGTTTTTCTTCCAACACCCGGAATGGTTAATAAATCATCAATGTTGGACGGAACTTCCCCATTGAAATCGGAAACAAGTTTTTTAGCCATTCCAACCAGATTTTTCGCTTTGTTATTGGGATAAGAGCATGATTTTATATATTCGAATACTTCATCGGGCGATGATGCGGCCATTATTTCGGGAGTTGGGAATGCTTCAAAAACGTGTGGCGAGATCATATTTACGCGTTTATCCGTGCATTGTGCCGACAGAATAACGGCAATTAGCAATTGATAGTTGTTGGTGTAGCTAAGCTCGGTTTCAGCCGATTCGGCATTCTCTTCGAACCAATCCATCACGTGTTTGAAGCGTTGTTTTTTTGTCATTTTATTATTGGGTTATATGGCGTAAGTGCCAAACACAAATTAGTTTATAGTATTCATAAATAAATCGACATGATTTATTTCTTCATTCTCTTTATGAAACCATTAAGAAATAAAGAAAATTAAGCCTTATCCTCTTCATTCTTATCCTCTTGATGGTTTGTATTGTTTTAGACTATTAAGTGCAAAAACAATAATATAAAGTAATTGAGACGATGTACTTATCTTTATTTAATTTTATCATCCATCTTATAACACAGGTTTTAAATAAAATGTTTTCTTTATCTTTGTGCAAAAACGATAATAATGATAGATATATCCAAAATTCCATCGCCTTGCTACGTGATGGAAGAACGATTGCTTCGCAAAAACCTGCAGCTGATAAAATCGGTGAAAGAGAGAGCAGGAGTAAATATTATTCTTGCTTTTAAGGCGTTTGCCATGTGGCGGGCGTTTCCCATCGTACGCGAATATATTCCGTACTCCACGGCAAGTTCGGTTGCTGAAGCACAGTTGGCGTTTGAAGAAATGGGCAGCCATGCACATACTTATGCTCCGTCGTACACCGATTATGATTTTCCCACGTTTCTTAAATACAGTAGCCATATTACGTTTAACTCGTTATCACAATTCCACAGATTTTATCCGCAAATCATTGTCTCCGGCAGAGATATAAAGTGCGGAATTCGCATTAATCCCGAGTTTTCGGTGGTAGAAACCGATTTATATAATCCCAGTATGCCCGGTTCGCGGCTGGGTGTAACAGCTAAAAACATGGGAGAAAGACTTCCCGAAGGTATTTCGGGACTACACTTACACAACCTGTGCGAAAACAACTCTTTCGATTTGGAGAAAACGCTAAAGGCGGTAGAAGAAAAATTCGGTCATTTTCTATCCGAAATAGAATGGCTGAATTTGGGTGGTGGGCACTTAATGACGCATAAGGATTATGATGTGGAACATTTAATTAAGTTGATTATCGGTTTTAAGAGAAAATATCCTAATTTGGAGATTATTATGGAACCGGGAAGTGCTTTCGCGTGGGAAACCGGTGTGTTGGTTGCTGATGTTGCCGATATTGTTGAAAATGAAGGTGTACTCACAGCCATGCTTAATGTTTCATTCTCCTGTCATATGCCCGATTGCTTGGAAATGCCGTACAAACCGCGTATTCGCGGAGCATATCACGATCCTGTAGCCGGAAAACCTACTTATCGGATGGGCGGAAATAGTTGTTTGAGCGGTGATTTTATGGGCGAATGGTCGTTTGACAAGCCATTGCAGGTGGGCGATAAAATTATTTTTGAGGATATGATTCACTATACTATTGTAAAAACTACGATGTTTAACGGTGTTTCTCATCCATCCATCGGACTTTGGACACTTGATAACCAGTTTAAACTGTATCGTAAATTCGGTTACGAAGATTATAAAAATCGGATGAGTTAGAGAGGTTTTTGAATCCTTTCTAACTTTCCCCGAAGATAGATTTTTGGAATGGATTTAAAACAGTTTTTTATTTTTCGCACATTACTATAAACAAAATCACTCATTTTTCTGTTTATTTACTGATAAGAGTTTCTTATTAAACAAAATTATTAACTAAAAAAAATATTTATTATGAGTTGGTTGTGGTTTATTATTATTGGAGCAGTTGCCGGATGGCTTGCGGGTAATATTATGCGTGGCGGTGGTTTCGGGCTGCTCGTTAACATCATTGTGGGTGTTATTGGTGCTGTTATTGGTGGGTGGGTTTTTGGCTTACTTGGAATTAGCACAGGAGGACTTATTGGAAGTCTAATTACTGCACTGGTAGGAGCAATTTTGCTCTTGTGGATAATTTCGCTGTTCAAGCGAGCGTAGCTCTATAGGTAGAACAAGTTATAAAGTCGGTGTTTCAGTAATGAACATCGATTTTTTTTGTACATTTGTTTAAAATAATGCGATGAAGAGAAAGCAAATCGGTATATTTTCAGGTTCGTTCAACCCTATTCATATCGGGCATTTGATACTGGCAAACTACATGCGGGAATTCACTTATCTCGATGAAGTTTGGTTTGTGGTTACTCCACATAATCCGTTGAAAGAAACCAATAATTTGCTTGATGATGATATCCGATTAGAAATGACTCAATTAGCCACATGGGGCTTTGATAGTCTGAAAGTTTCCGACATTGAATTCAATATGCCGAAACCTTCATATACTATTGATACGCTGATAAAGCTAAGAACCGATTATCCAGATACGGAATTTACACTCATTATAGGAGGCGATAATTGGAGCGAATTCTTTCGCTGGAAAGATTATAAGCGGCTGATAAGTGAGTTTAAAATACTAATATATCCCCGATTGGGAGAAGATATTCAAATAGATAGTAAACAATCTGAGAATGTTCAGTTGGTGAAAGCGCCCATTGTAGAGGTTTCATCTACTTTTATCCGAGAAAGTATTCATGCCGGAAAAGATGTTCGTGCTTTTTTACCCAATCGGGTTTACGATTTTATTATGGAGAATAAGTTGTACAAGTAGTTCTTGTTTTACTTCTTATTCTCCAATACTTTAAATCTGATTAAGTACATTGTCTCAATTACTTTACATTCATTGTCAGCAATGCTAATAAACAAAAACTTGTTTTTGCGCTTAATAGTCTAAAACAATATAAACCATTAAGAGGTTAAGAATAAAAAAGATAAGGCTTAATTTTCTTTATTTCTTAATGGTTTCATAAAGAGAATGAAAAAATAAATCATGTCGATTTATTTATGAATACTATAAACTAATTTGTGTTTGGCACTTATCCTATTCCAAGTACGTGTATCCGTACAATCCGGAACGATAGTTCGATAAAAACTCTTTCCCTTCCTCCACCGAAATTTTCCCTTTCTTTACCGAACTCATTACCCATGTTTCTACCGTACGAACCAACTTTTTGGCATTGTACTGAGCGTATTCTAACACTTCGGCAACAGATTCGCCATCAATAACTTGCTCTATTCTGTATCCGGTGCTTTCATCCGTAACTACGTGCACAACGTTGGTGTCTCCAAACAAGTTGTGCAAATCGCCCAAAATTTCCTGATAAGCACCCACCAAAAACACGCCGATATAGTACGATTCATTTTTCTTGAGCGAATGTACCGGAAGAAAAGATTGATGAAAGCCACCCTGAGCCGTGTAGCTGGCAATTTTTCCATCAGAATCGCAGGTGATGTCTTGAAGTGTGGCTGTTCTTTCCGGTCTTTCATCTAAACGATGAATGGGAATAATGGGAAATACCTGATCTATCGCCCATGAGTCGGGTAAAGATTGAAACAACGAAAAATTGCAAAAATACTTATCCGGCAGCAGAGAAGAAAGTTGGCGTAACTCCTCCGGAGCGTGCTTTGCACGATTGATGGTTATGTTTATTTCCCGAACAATTGAAAAATACAACTGTTCCACTTGGGCACGAGTCTTTAAGTCGAGCATTCCCAAACTAAATAAATCTAAAGATTCCTCTCTGATTTGTTGTGCGTCGTGCCACGCTTCAAGCATTCGCGTTTGCGTTAGGTTATCCCAGATTTTGTATAACTCCTTTACCAATTCGTGATCATCTTCCTGAATCTCGGCTTCTTCTCCCCATTCCGGCAACGTAGCAGTTTCCAACACTTCGAAAATAAGTATCGAATGATGTGCTGTAAGTGCGCGTCCGGACTCGGTTATGATTTTGGGATGTGGAATTTCGTTTTTGTTGGCTGCATCCACGAACGAGAAAACTGAGTCGTTCACATACTCCTGAATGGAATAATTGATGCTGTTTTCGCTGTACGATGAGCGCGTACCATCATAATCCACGCCAAGTCCACCGCCGATATCCACAAATTCAATTTTGAATCCCAGCATGTGAAGTTGAACATAAAACTGTGATGCTTCGCGCAAAGCGGTTTTTACGCGTCTTATTTTAGTAATTTGGCTACCGATGTGAAAATGAATTAATCGAAAGCAATCGGTCATTTTGTGTTTTTTAAGTAGCTCCAGTGCTTCAAGCAATTCACTGGAATTCAGCCCAAACTTACTTCCATCTCCACCCGATTCTTCCCATTTTCCACTACCTGAACTGGCTAATTTAATGCGAATGCCGAAATTGGGTTTTACTTTCAATCGTTTGGCAATTTCGATGGTCAATTCAAGCTCGTTCAGTTTTTCAATTACTATAAAAACTTCTTTGCCCATTTTTTTCGCTAACAAAGCCAGCTCTATATAACTTTCGTCTTTGTAGCCGTTGCAAATGATAATGGAGTCTTCGCTTGCGTTAATGGCAAGAACGGCGTGAAGCTCGGGTTTGGATCCTGCTTCAAGACCGATATTGAATCGTTTTCCATAAGTAACAATCTCTTCTACCACCTGACGCATCTGATTTACCTTAATGGGATAAACGATATAGTTTTGAGATTCGTAACCGTACTCTTTAGCAGCAGTTTCAAAGCAAGTTGAAATCTTTTCTATCCGATTATCCAAAATTTGTGGAAATCTCACCAATACAGGTGCAGAAACATCGCGAAGATAAAGTTCACGCATCAGATCGTTTAAATCAACGCTTTCACCCGGCTTTTTTCGGGGAGTTACTTGCACGTTGCCTTTTTCGTTAACGGAGAAGTATCCGTTTCCCCAACCATTAATGTTGTACAATTCTTCTGAATCTTCAATACGCCATTTTCTCATTATCAGTTCATTATAAAAAGTGATGAATTCAAAGTACAAAAATAATCAATTTATTGGTTTTTCAATCGGTTTAAGGGCAACATCCATTAAAAAAGTAAGGAGGATGGGGGTTATGTTTTTTTAACAGTATTCCATGCAGCGCTTTTCGCAAAATCTCATCTATTAATATATATGCCTCATCTTAAAATGAAATAATATGAACTCAATGATTAAACTTAATTCTTTTCTGCTGATTTTAGCACTAATGTTTTCCGGTTGTGAAAAATCGGGAGAAGAATTTGATGCTAAAGACCTTACCGACCCCATCAAAATAGAGCTTCGTTCTGTTGAAGCCGAAATAGTGAAAACCGACCAACAGTTTGCTTTCGAATTTTTCAAAAACGTTTTTGATGAAGAGGCTGAAGGTGAAAATAAAAATTTTATGGTATCGCCTTTCAGTTTGAGCATGGCATTGGCAATGACATGGAACGGTGCGGCGGGAGAAACCAGAACTGCGATGCAAAAAACGCTGAAAATGGAAAACTATTCCGATAACGACATCAACGGCTATTATAAAAAGCTGAAAGAAGCATTGCTGAAGACCAATCCTTCCACTAAATTATCTATTGCAAACTCTATTTTTACGAATAAATTTGTAACCATTAAGCCCGATTTTATCAAGACCAATATCGATTATTATAATGCAACGGTTCAACCGGTAGATTTTACGCTTCCGATAACCAAAGACATTATCAACAAATGGGCATCGGACAATACAAACGGATTAATTAAAAAAGTAATAGATGAAACCAAAGCTGATGATTTAATGTATTTGCTCAACGCCATTTACTTTAAAGGAATATGGACGACAAAATTTGATACCAAAAACACATCGAAAAAAGCATTTATGACCGAAAACGGAACCAAACGTGTGGTAGATATGATGGCGCAAACTGCCAAATTCAATTATACCGAAGACGAAACCATGCAAGTGGTGCAACTTCCTTACGGAAATCAAGCGTTTAGCATGTTGTTGTTATTGCCCCAAACAGGTAAAAAGTTGAGTGATTTGTCTGCTGCTTTACAGCAAAAAAAATATTGGCGTAATATAGAATCGGGATTAAGTGAGGCAGAAGTGGTGTTAAGTGTTCCCAAATTCAAAACCGAGTACAGCAAAAGATTGAATGATGTATTGAAAAAAATGGGAATGGGAATTGCTTTTTCAGATGCTGCCAACTTTAGCGGAATGTCTGATTTACCAGCCAAGATAGCCTTTGTAAAGCAAGACACGTACATCAGTACCGATGAATTGGGAACAGAAGCGGCAGCAGTTACAACTGTTGGAATGGTAAATACTTCAATGCCGATAACACCCCCAAAAGTAATCTTTAATGCCGACAAGCCATTTTTATATGTGATTCAGGAAAATTCTACCGGGGCCATTTTGTTTATGGGTGCGGTAAAAGATATTTAAATAAAAAACGACCTGACTTATTCATATTTCCAATAATTTTTCATTAAACGTTAAAACACTCAGCGATTTATAGGCGTTGAGTGTTTTTTTATTCATATTTTACTATCTGTATAATTGTAATAAATGGAAAATTAGATTTGTTGATTTATATGCAAGTTTGACAAAATAGAAAACTTTCTCATCTTGTTTTAAAATTAATGATTTGAAAATAAGGTTATTGGAAGATGTTTTAGAAAACTTTGCATTTTGTTGAAAACTTTTTATTGATTTGTTTTGTTGACTCTGAAACATTTCTTAAACTTGCAATTCCAAATAACCACACTGTGGGAAAATATTACGTTTTATTATTTGGAAAAATATTTTAATTAATCGGTCAGTAAAAAATTTAATTAATGAAGAAAAAGATTTATACTTTTGACGAAGCTTATAATGCATCGTTGGAGTATTTTAAAGGCGATGAACTTGCAGCCAAAGTTTGGGTAAGCAAGTACGCTTTGAAAGACAGTGACGGCAACATTTACGAAAAAACGCCGGAAGACATGCACTGGAGATTGGCAAACGAAATAGGGAGAATTGAGAAAAAATATGCCAATCCATTGAGTGAGAGAGAATTGTTCGATTTGTTCGACCAATTTAAATACATTCTTCCACAGGGAAGCCCAATGACGGGAATCGGAAACGATTTTCAGGTAGCATCGTTGTCCAACTGTTTTGTGATCGGGATGGGTGGTAGTGCCGATTCTTACGGGGCAATCATCCGTGTCGATGAAGAACAGGTGCAGTTGATGAAACGTCGTGGTGGAGTGGGACACGATCTTTCTCACATTCGCCCCAAGGGATCGCCCGTTAAGAATTCGGCGCTCACTTCCACGGGATTGGTTCCTTTTATGGAGCGATACTCCAATTCTACACGCGAAGTGGCACAAGACGGTCGTCGTGGTGCCTTGATGTTAAGTGTTTCAATAAAACATCCTGATGCAGAAGATTTTATCGATGCAAAACTGGAACAGGGAAAAGTTACCGGAGCTAATATTTCGGTGAAAATTGATGATGATTTTATGAAAGCCGTGAAAAATGAGACGGTTTATCAACAGCAATATCCTATCGATTCTAAAAACCCCAGATACACTAAAAATATTAACGCTAAAGAGTTGTGGGAGAAAATTGTGCACAACGCGTGGCGTTCAGCTGAACCCGGCGTGTTATTTTGGGATACAATTATTCGCGAATCTGTTCCCGATTGCTATGCCGATTTGGGCTTTCAAACGGTTTCCACCAATCCTTGTGGCGAAATTCCGTTGTGTCCGTATGATAGTTGCCGCTTGCTTGCGGTAAATCTCTATTCTTATGTGATAAATCCATTTAAAGAAGACGCTTATTTCGATTTTGAACTTTTCGGTAAACATATTCGTCTTGCTCAGCGCATTATGGATGATATTATCGATCTGGAATCGGAAAAAATAGACAAGATTCTCGAAAAAATCAACAGTGATCCCGAGTCGGAAGAGGTGAAATCATCGGAGCGTAATTTGTGGGAGAAAATCCGCAAAAAAACACTCGAAGGCCGTCGTACAGGTGTTGGAATCACCGCCGAAGGCGACATGCTGGCTGCCTTGGGAATCCGCTACGGTTCGGAAGAAGGAAACGATTTTTCGGAGAAAGTTCACAAAGAAGTGGCATTAAACGCTTATCGTTCATCGGTGGATATGGCAAAAGAACGCGGTGCTTTTGAAGTGTATGATGCCGAAAGAGAAAAAAATAATCCGTTCGTAAACAGGCTTAAAGATGAAGATGCTCAGCTTTACAAAGATATGGTAAAATATGGTCGTCGCAACATTGCCTGTTTAACCATTGCGCCTACCGGAACAACCAGTCTGATGTCGCAAACCACATCGGGTATCGAGCCCGTTTTTATGCCGGTTTACAAGCGTCGTCGTAAGGTAAATCCAAACGATAAAGATGTGAAAATCGATTTCGTGGATGAAAACGGAGATTCGTGGGAAGAATATGTGGTTTTCCATCACAAATTTGTTACCTGGATGGAAGCTAAGGGTTATCCGACAGCCAAGAAATACACGAACGAAGAAATCGATGAAATGGTTTCCAAATCGCCGTACTACAAAGCCACTTCCAATGATGTGGACTGGCTGATGAAAGTGCGTATGCAGGGACGAGTGCAAAAATGGGTGGATCATTCCATTAGTGTAACTATCAATTTGCCTAACGATGTGTCGGAAGAACTTGTGGGTGAGCTTTATATGGAGGCTTGGAAAAGTGGATGTAAAGGTTGTACGGTATATCGTGACGGATCGCGATCGGGAGTTCTTATCACGAATGACAAAAAAGAAGATGATGAAAACGATGAAGATTGCTATGAATTACCGCAAATAGTGACATCGCGTCCCACGGAATTAGAAGCTGATGTGATTAAATTCCAAAACAATAAAGAAAAATGGATTGCTTTTATCGGTCTGCTTGACGGACGTCCATACGAAATTTTTACGGGGATTAACGACGAAGATGACGGTATTATGATTCCCAAAAACGTAACTACGGGGAAAATTATAAAAGCGTATTATAACGACGGACACAAACACTACGATTTTCAATTTCAAAACCGCCGTGGTTACAAAGTTACCATTGAAGGGCTGGACGAGAAATTTAATCCCGAATTCTGGAACTACGCCAAACTTATTTCGGGCGTACTTCGATATGGAATGCCTATTGATCAAGTAATAAAGCTTGTGTCGGGACTTGAGCTTGACAGTGAAACCATCAACACCTGGAAAAACGGAGTTGAGCGCGCACTGAAACGTTATTTACCCAACGAAACCGAAATGAAAGGTCAAAAGTGCCCTGTGTGTGGTTTTGAATCGCTGGTTTTTGAAGAGGGTTGTTTGAAATGCCGCAATTGCGGTGCTTCTAAATGCGGATAAATCATTGACCGTCTGAACGCTTTCAGCGGTCTGACGAATTGAAACAGAAAAAAGCGATACCGGCTGGTATCGCTTTTTGTGTTAACTTTGTATTTTTGTCCTATGCAAGACACTTACAAAACTATAGAACAGCCAGCCGAAGGCTATATTACGGAGAAAAAAAGTAAATTTCTATCGTTTATTTTTCCTGTGAAATCACCGGAAAAAGTGAAAGAGATTGTAGATGAATATCGTAAAAAATATTACGATGCGCGGCATGTTTGTTGGGCCTATATGCTAGGATCGGGTAGGGAAGAGTATCGTTCAAACGATGATGGAGAACCATCAGGAACAGCTGGAAGACCGATTTTGGGACAAATAAATTCGTATGAATTAACTAACGTTCTAATTCTTGTTATCCGATATTTCGGCGGCACACTTTTGGGAACCGGTGGGCTAATTAAAGCATATAAAGAAGCAGCAGAAGATGCCATAAAAAACGCTGAGATTGTAGAAAAAACTATCGACGAAACACTTCTTATTCATTTTGAATACCTATTGCTCAACGATGTAATGCGAGTTTTAAAACAATTTGAGAGCGCAACTAGGGAACAAGATTTTAGAGAAAGCTGCACCATGAAACTCCGTATCCGAAAATCGGAATTTCAACGACTCCACGATAGTCTTTCACAAATTTACGGTGTGAAAATTGAAAAAGATGCGTAACTTATTTTTTAAACTTTACTAAATTCCTTTTATTACAACTTAATATTTTGTATATTTTTTGGTTGTTTGTGTAGTAAATGAGCAATCGGAATTCACAATAATTAATAACAAAATTTTGAAAAATTCTTTTTGCTGATACAAAATTACTACTTTTGCAACCGAAAAGTGAAGTGAAACATTCCCATCAGGGCTTAAAATAAGATGAATGGCTAAGAATTTGGTTATCGTTGAGTCGCCTGCTAAGGCAAAAACTATTGAGAAATTTTTGGGTAGCGATTTTAAAGTAATGTCGAGTTACGGACATATTCGCGATCTTAAAAAAAAGGATTTCAGCATAGATATTGAAAATAATTTTGAACCTATTTACGAAATTCCGGCAGACAAGAAGAAGGTAGTAACGGAACTAAAAGCTGCTTCTAAAAGTGCTGAAACCGTTTGGCTCGCTTCCGATGAAGACCGCGAAGGAGAAGCCATATCGTGGCACTTATACGATGTGCTGGATTTGAAAAATAAAGATACCAAACGAATTGTTTTTCACGAAATCACCAAACCGGCCATTCAGGAAGCTGTAAAAAATCCTCGAAAAATAAATCAAAATCTGGTCGATGCACAACAAGCTCGTCGTGTGTTGGACAGAATTGTCGGTTTTGAACTTTCACCTGTTTTGTGGCGCAAAATAAAACCTGCGCTTTCGGCCGGACGTGTGCAATCGGTAGCTGTAAGACTTATTGTTGAACGCGAGCGTGAAATCCAGAACTTTAAAACCGAAGCTGCTTACCGTATTCTTGCTGTTTTCACGAAAGAAGAAAATGGGCAGCATTACGAAATAAAAGCCGAATACAATAAACGCCTGAAAACCAAAGAAGAGGCATTAGCATTGTTGGAAAAACTGAAAACTTCGGTTTTCACAGTAGAGGATATTACTACCAAACCGGCAAAGAAATCGCCGGCACCACCGTTTACCACTTCCACATTGCAGCAGGAAGCATCTCGAAAACTCGGTTTTTCAGTTGCCCAAACCATGATGATTGCTCAACGGTTGTACGAATCGGGACGAATTACATACATGCGTACCGACTCGGTAAACCTTTCTGCTCTCGCCATTAATACGGCTAAAGCGGAAATTATTGAACAATATGGCGAAAATTATCTGAAAATCAGGAAATATACTACTAAGTCCAAGGGAGCGCAAGAAGCTCACGAAGCCATTCGCCCTACTTATATTAACGAACACGAAGCAGGTACAACGGCGCAGGAAAAACGTCTGTACGATTTGATTTGGAAGCGCACTATTGCTTCGCAAATGGCGGATGCCGAACTGGAGAAAACTGTTGCTACCATTGATATATCTAATGCCGAAGGCAAGTTTATGGCCACCGGTGAAGTAATTAAATTCGATGGTTTTCTACGTGTCTACATGGAGGGAAGCGACGAAGAAAATAGTGAAAACGAAAGCGGGTTACTGCCCCCGATAAAAGTAAAAGAAGTGTTGCCAATGCAAGAAACCGTTGCTACGGAGCGATTTACTCAACGTCCGGCACGTTATACCGAAGCATCTTTGGTACGCAAAATGGAAGAGTTGGGAATTGGGCGCCCGTCAACGTATGCGCCAACTATTTCTACGATTCAAAATCGTGAATACGTAGAGAAAAAAACTGTAGATGGAGTAGAACGGGTGTATAATATTCTCACATTGAAAAATGGGAAAATAAAAGATACCGATAAGAAAGAGATTGCCGGAACCGATAAAAATAAATTGGTTCCTACCGATATAGGCATTGTTGTAAATGATTTTTTGGTGGAATTTTTCCCGAAAATTGTAGATTATCATTTTACAGCAAATGTTGAAAAGGATTTTGATACAATTGCCGAAGGCAAGCAGCAGTGGAATAGCACAATAAGTGATTTTTATAAAGTGTTCCGTCCTATTGTGGAAGAAACAATGGAGATGCGAATGGAACATAAAGCCGGCGAACGAGTGCTCGGAAAAGATCCTGAAACAGGGCGTCAAGTTTCGGTTAAAATCGGCAGATATGGTCCATTGGTGCAAATTGGCATTCCCGACGAAGAGGAAAAACCCAAATTTGCATCATTGCAAAAAACACAATCCATTGAAACTATTTCACTGGAAGAAGCACTCAAATTATTCGATTTGCCCCGTTCACTCGGCGAATTTCGCGAGAAAGAAATGACGGTGGGCATTGGGCGATTTGGTCCGTATATTCGTCACAACAATAAATTTGTTTCGGTACCAAAAGGTATGGATCCTTTGGAAATTTCTGCTGAAGAAGCTATCGAACTTATTGAAGCAAAAGAGAAAAAAGACAGGGAGAGAATCATTAAAACTTTTGATGAAGAGCCTGAATTGCAAGTATTAAATGGTAGATATGGTCCGTATATTGCTTATAAAAAAGAGAATTTTAAAATTCCTAAATTACAAAAACCCGAAGAGCTGACACTCGAAATGTGTAAGCAAATTATCGATAAAACAGCCAAAACGGATTCTCCTAAAAAAACAACGAAGAAATCGACTAAAACCACGAAAACTCCGGCTAAGAAAGCGAAAAAGTAGAAACGGTGTCCCCTAAATAGGATTTTAAATTTTCAGCATACACCGTCTTTTAGGAACAAATATTTAACTTCGTATTCTCCATATTTCTGAATACGATTGATAGTAGAAGGGATATTGCGGTTTTAAACTGCATTATCCATATCCTTAATACAATATTAATCCGGCTACTCCCGATAAAACTACCAATAGAATCGGATCTATCTTTTTGATTGAAGCTAAAAAAACGATTCCAAAAATTATCCAACTTTTGTAATCAATAAAATTGTGATTGTCAATTAATAAAAGTGCAGCAGATGCGATAAGACCGATTATGGCCGGCTTTAATACCGATAAAGATGCTTGAATCCATTGATTTTTATTTAGTTTAGCAAAAAATGCACACACGATAGTCATCAAAATTAGCGATGGAATACTCACTGCAAACGTGCTTATTGCCGAGCCTAAAATACCGTAAAAATTACCAAACCCCATATTGTTAACTACAGAATATCCTATATAAGTAGCAGAATTAAAGGCGATTGGTCCAGGAGTTGTTTGAGAAATAGCAACAATATCCGTAAAATCAGCTACCGATATCCAGTTGTGGACATCTACCACTTCATGCTGAATAAGTGGGAGCATGGCATAGCCACCACCGAAACCAAAAAAGCCGATTTTTAAAAATGCCCAAAACAACGACAAGTATAATTCAAAAAGCTCCATATTTGTCCTTTATCGGTTTAATTTCTTCTTTATATAGACCAAATGCAAGACTCCCAGTAAAATTGCTCCCATCACAATATAGATAGGTGAAACCCCTAATAACCAAACCAGAAGAGCTACTAAAAGAGGTATCCAACTGTTTTTCCAATTAATTTTTGCTGCTTTGCCTAATGTTAACAATGGCGCTGCAATTAATGCCACAACTGCCGGACGAATACCTTTAAATATTCGCTCAACTATCGTATTATCTTTGAATTGAGTGAAAACCATTGCGATAAATAATATCACAATAAACGAAGGCAAAATAACTCCCAATCCTGAAAATAAACTACCTTTAAATCCCAGTCTTTTGTTTCCAACAAACAATGCCGTGTTTAGTGCAATCGGACCCGGCATGGACTGAGCTATGGCAAGTGCATCCATAAACTCATCATCGCCAAGCCAATTACGCTTATTTACAACTTCATTTCTGATCAAGGGAATCATGGCGTATCCACCGCCAAAAGTGAATGCTCCGATTTTGGAAAAAACCAGAAAAAGCTCCCAGTATTGTTTAAAAATAGCTTTCATTATTGACAGTAATTTTTATCTCTTACACCTTGGAGTGGGGATAATTTTAGCTTGTAGAAGTCCATATTTAAAGGAATTTAAACTGAAAAAAGCAGATCGCAACTCGATATAATCTCTTGCTAATCTGCTTTTTATAAGAAGCCGCACCGGTGGAAAAAGTCGAAACTCCCTATGACAGGATTTGAGTGTTCCGGTATCTTTGTAATCCGCTGTCCGTCAACTGACGGATACCCGAAGGCGCGGCCCGCCATTAATACCCAAAACGAGTCTCGGTTTATAGAATGTAATTGATGAGTTTCCCTATCGACCAATGCGGCAAATACTCATTCGTTTTTATAAAGTCAAAGATACAATGTAGAACTTAAATAAACAAATCTTTTCACTGTTTTTTTCGCTAAAAATGCCCTATTATGTTCTATAACATTATATTATTCGCTATTTTTTAGCTCTGTAAAAACTTTTCAATTTCGCTGTCCGATACTTCATAATTCTTTAAATCGCCTGCCAAATACTGGTCGTAAGCACTCATGTCAACCAATCCATGTCCCGATAAATTGAAAAGAATTACTTTTTTCGTACCTTCTTCCTTTGCTTTTTTGGCT
This sequence comes from Bacteroidia bacterium, assembly GCA_030538215.1. Lineage (GTDB taxonomy): Bacteria > Bacteroidota > Bacteroidia > Bacteroidales > Dysgonomonadaceae > Petrimonas. The sequence goes on along the minus strand of JAUNUM010000011.1, from coordinate 17,549 downwards.
TCCCGAATAGCTGATGCTATGGCGTGAGTAGATTCGGGGGCAGGGATAATGCCTTCAGTTTGAGCGAAAAGTACGCCAGCCTCAAAAGTTTCTAATTGAGGAATAGCTACTGCCTCAATCAGGTTGTCTTTCTTCAACTGACTCACGATGCTTCCGGCGCCGTGATACCGCAATCCACCGGCGTGAATGTTTGCCGGAGCAAAGTTGTGTCCTAATGTGTACATCGGAATAAGCGGAGTGTAGCCGGCTTCGTCTCCGAAATCGAATTTAAAGATTCCGCGCGTAAGTTTTGGGCACGATGCCGGTTCGGCAGCAATAAATCGTGTCTTTTTGTCGCCATTCATTACGTGACGCAAGAAAGGAAAAGAAATTCCTGAAAAATTGGAACCGCCACCAAAACATCCGATAACAATATCGGGATATTCTTCGGCCATTTCCATTTGTTTTTCGGCTTCTAAACCGATAACTGTTTGATGCAGTGAAACATGATTCAATACACTGCCCAGCGTATATTTACACTTTGGAGTCTGCATGGCCAATTCGATAGCTTCGGAAATGGCCATTCCAAGACTTCCTTGATAATTGGGGCGCTCGGTCAGCGCTTTTCTTCCCGATTTGGTTGACATGCTGGGCGATGGAATTACTTGTGCACCCCACGTTTGCATGAGTGAGCGGCGATACGGTTTTTGCTCGTAACTTACTTTCACCATATAAACAGCAATCTCCAAACCGAAAACCTTGCCTGCAAATGATAATGCGGTTCCCCATTGTCCGGCACCGGTTTCGGTGGTAAGATTGGTTGTGCCGTCTAATTTGTTGTAATACACTTGTGGGAGCGCTGAATTTAGTTTATGTGATCCGACAGGGCTTACACTTTCGTTTTTGAAATAAATATGTGCCGGTGTATCCAATGCTTTTTCTAAGCCGTAGGCTCTCACTAATGGCGATGGACGATATATTTTATATTTATCGCGCACTTCTTCGGGAATTTCAATCCATGTGTCGGTTTCGTTAAATTCCTGGCGAGCAAGCTCTTCGGCAAATAACGGGTATAAATCTTCCGGTTTCAAGGGTTCTTTGGTTCCAGGATTGATCATCCGTTGTGGCTTGTTCTTCATATCTGCCACAACATTATACCAGTGTGTGGGAATTTCAGTTTCGGGTAATAAAATTTTTTTCGTTTTCATTTGTAAATGTTTTAATAATTTATTTTGATAAGTTAGGTAATAAAAAAACAGCCTGTTGTTTGTTAGACAACAGGCTGCTTTCTTCACGATTTTATAACATTAAAGCACTACACGACAAAGCCGGTATTCCATTGTCTAAAATGAAATTCCTGCCAACGCCAAGTATAATTTGAATGATTAATATTCATTTTTTCTTAAATCTGAGTTGCAAATGTATATCTTATTTTTGAAATAACAAACATTTTGTCGTTTTTTTAAAATATTTTTTGTTGTAAGCTTAATTGTGGATGGAGTATGAAAACTATCTCTAATACTGTAAAAAATAGTTCTTAGCCTGCAATTCTTCTTTATTTTGGGAAGCTAGATGGGATAAATAATTGTATGAAAGTTAAAACAGTTTCTCAGCCTTTTTATTAAAATCTCTACTATTTTTTCCATTATTCCTATTTTTGTTAGCTGATCGTTTCATTTCTAGAAAACTTTATGCTATTTTTGCACAAACATATAGAAACTGTGCATTTAATGGCCGCTGCAACACCCAAAACAAAACGAAATCTCATAGAAGTAGCTCGACAACTTTTTGCAAAAAGAGGTGCCGAAAGTGTTACTATGAACGAGATAGCAGAGACATCGGGATATGGGCGCAGAACGCTCTACACTTACTTTAAAAATAAAAAAGATATTTACAGGGCGGTTATTAGCTCAGAGTTGGAAAAGCTTTACTCCTCGTTGGAGGATGTTATCAAACGCGATTTGCCGGCCGATGATAAACTTATGATGTTTACTTTTTCTCGGTTAAATATAATCAAGGATGTAGTAAGTAGAAATGGAACACTTCGTGCCGATTTTTTTCGAGATATCTGGTTGGTAGAGAACGTGCGCAAAGAGTTTGATAGAAAAGAGATACAATATTTGGAAACTATTCTTGACGACGGTTGCAAATCGGGTGTATTTACCGTTAATGAAATATCCAAAACTGCCGAAATATTGCACTATGCACTTAAGGGCCTGGAAGTTCCGGTTATCCGTGGTGTTTTGGATTTAAGGTTTGACAAACAAGAAGATAGAGAGATAGTTTATAATATCATTTTTAAAGGATTAAATAGCTAAGAGATAGAAAATTAGAAGTTAGAATTTTAGAAATAATTTAAAATCATAAATAATGAAATTGTTAGAAGGAAAAACAGCACTTATTACCGGTGCAGCTCGCGGTATTGGAAAGGCTATTGCGTTAAAATTAGCCGGAGAAGGCGCTAATATTGCGTTTACCGATTTAACTATCGATGAAAACGGACAAGCCACTGAGCGCGAAATTGAATCACTTGGTGTGAAATGCAAAGGATATGCATCCAACGCAGCCAATTTTGAAGAAACACATACGGTTGTTGATGAAATAATGAAAGACTTCGGTCGTATTGATATTTTGGTGAACAACGCCGGTATTACTAAAGACGGTTTAATGATGCGCATGACCGAGCAACAATGGGATGCCGTTATTAACGTGAATCTGAAATCGGCATTTAACTTCATTCACGCGGTTACGCCCGTGATGATGCGCCAAAAATCGGGAAGCATTATTAATATGAGTTCTGTTGTGGGGGTTTCGGGAAATGCCGGACAATCTAACTACTCTGCTTCAAAAGCCGGTATGATCGGTTTGGCAAAATCAGTGGCAAAAGAATTTGGTTCTCGTGGAATTCGTGCCAATGCTATCGCTCCCGGATTTATTATTACCGATATGACCGGACAACTATCGGAAGAAGTGCGCAACGAGTGGGCAAAGCAAATCCCATTGCGCCGTGGCGGCACACCGGATGATGTTGCGAATGCTACGTTATTTCTCGCTTCAGACCTGTCTTCGTATGTGAGCGGACAAGTAATTCATGTTTGCGGCGGGATGAATATGTAAATTCCTAACTCCTCTGAAGGGGATTTTTCATAAATGTATTTGTAGAGACGTGATGCATCGCGTCTCTTATTTTTCTAAATAATTTGCTTTATTAAAATGACTGTTTTATACGAAGACAACCATATTATCATCGTCAATAAAGCATCTGGTGAAATTGTGCAGGGCGATAAAACGGGTGATAAACCGCTTTCGGATATAGTAAAAGAATATCTGAAAAAGAAGTACAACAAGCCGGGCAATGTGTTTTGTGGCGTTACGCATCGGCTTGACCGTCCAACGAGCGGAATAGTGGTATTTGCCAAAACAAGCAAAGCACTTTCGCGTATGAATGAACTGTTCAAAAAAGACGAAGTTGATAAAACTTATTGGGCAATTGTGAAAAAACTACCTGAAAAACAGGAAGCTACGCTTATACATTACCTGATTAAAAACGAAAGAACCAATAAATCTACAGCTTACGATATTGAAAAGCCTAATACCAAAAAGTCGATATTACATTATAAATTAGTTGGAAAATCTCAAAATTACTATCTATTGGAAGTAAATTTGGAAACCGGACGTCATCATCAAATCCGTTGTCAATTGTCAAAAATTGGAAGTCCGATAAAAGGTGACTTGAAATATGGCGCCGAACGCTCTAATCCCGATGGAAGTATAAGTTTACACGCTCGTAGAATTTCGTTTATTCATCCCGTTTCGAAAGAAAAAATAGAAGTTGTGGCACCTACACCGGAAGATAATTTGTGGCACGAATTTGTTTAAAAATCTCTATCGGAGCGCATTTTTTTCTTCTCACTCACCCGTTTCTTTTCTTCCAGTCGTTTTTTAATAGATGCGGCTGTAGGTTTGGTGGATTTTCTTTTTTTAACGGGTTTCAACGCGTTTTGTACCATTGAGATAAACTTATTAGATACTGCCTTTTTATTCATCAATTGCGTACGTTCTGTTTCGCTTGAAAGCTGAAGAATACCGTCTTTGGTTATCCTGTTTTTTAGCTTATAGATAAGCATTTCTTTTTGTTCATCGCTCAAAATCTGAGAGTTTTGGACGTTAAACGAAAGTAAAACTTTAGTTTCTACTTTGTTCACATTTTGTCCGCCAGAACCGCTGCTACGAGCCGTACTAAATATGCACTCGCCAATGAGTTGGTCTATTTTTAAATTCATTTTCTAAAAATATCTGTTGCTTTTAAACAAAGATAATCTATTTCGGATGTAAAAAGAAAACGAAGTTTGTTAATAATCTTTTCCGAATGAAATGTTTTTCGTCAATCTTTTTCCTTAAATTTGCGCATTGAGAAAGTTTTATCAATTAATTAAAAATATAAATGAAACCAACATTATTTGTATTAGCAGCAGGAATGGGAAGTCGTTACGGCGGATTAAAACAGTTAGACGGCGTGGGCCCAAACGGTGAAACCATTATGGATTATTCCATTTTTGACGCTGTGAATGCCGGATTCGGTAAGCTTGTTTTTGTTATTCGTCAATCGTTTGAAGAAGATTTTCGTCATAAAATTGTAAAAAAATACAAATCTAAAATTCCAGTGGAACTGGTTTTTCAAGAACTTGAAACTCTTCCTGAAGGATTTTCTGTTCCCGAAGGTCGTGTGAAACCTTGGGGAACCAATCATGCTGTAATGATGGGGAAAAGCGTTATTAATGAGCCATTTGCTGTGATAAATGCTGATGATTTTTATGGACGTGAAAGTTTCAAAGTACTTGCCGATTACTTGAAAACACTTGAAAACAAGGAAAATAAGTACTGCATGGTAGGTTATAGGGTAGGGAATACGCTTTCGGAAAGCGGAACGGTTGCTCGCGGTGTTTGTGAAACCGATGAGACCGAAAATCTTACCGGAGTGGTAGAGCGCACACAAGTAAAACGCATAGACGGTGCAGTAAAATACAAAGATGAAAGCGAAAATTGGATTGCCATTGATGATAATACGCCGGTATCGATGAATATGTGGGGTTTTACGCCCGATTATTTCAAGCATTCGGATAACCACTTCGTGAAATTTCTGAAAGAAAATGCAGAAAACATAAAAGCCGAATATTTTATTCCCTTGGTAGTGAATAATCTTATCATTAGCGGTACTTCTACTGTAAAAGTATTGGATACGCCATCGAAATGGTTTGGTGTAACTTACGCCGAAGATCGTCCAGGTGTGGTTGAAAAACTACAAAAATTGGCGGATGATGGAACTTATCCATCACCACTTTGGTGATTTTAATATGTTGGATGCCGGACATCTTAATATCCACATAAAAAATGATTGACATTCTCATTATATTATTCCTAATCATCCTAAATGGTTTTTTTGCCATGTCGGAAATTGCCGTAGTATCGGCAAAAAAAACCAAACTTGAGGCGGAACGGAAAAAAGGAAATAAAGGAGCGGAAAAAGCATTAAAATTGCAATCCGACCCAGATAGTTTTTTGTCGTCCGTGCAAGTAGGAATTACACTTATCGGCATCGTGAACGGAGCCTACGGGGGAGCTACGCTTTCCGTTTATTTAACACCTTTTTTCGATCAGTTTGCGTGGAGCGCGCCTTATGCAGAAACTATTTCAATGGTAATTGTGGTTGTTGCTATTACTTATTTGTCAATAGTTATTGGAGAATTAGTGCCAAAAACTGTTGCGCTAAACAGTGCCGAGAAAGTGGCAATTGCTGTTTCTCGTCCCATCCATTTTGTAAGTCTTGTTTTTTATCCGTTTGTTCGTTTTTTGGCTATTTCTACCGGGTTGTTCAATAAACTTATCGGATTGAAGCCTAAAGATGACGTAATCTCGGAAATGGAGCTTCGGGCAATGTTGAAAACTGCTTCAAAAGAAGGAGTTATAGAAAGAGAAGAGAATATTATTCACGAACAGGTTTTTTATTTTTCCGATAAGCGTGCCCGGCATTTAATGACACACCGTACCGATGTAGAGTGGGTGGATATTTCGAACGAAAAAGCTGAAGTGATAAACGATTTATTGCAAACCAGACACAGTCGGGTGCTTGTTTGTAATAAAACGTTGGATGAATTTGTGGGCATTGTGGCAATGAAAGAATTATTGTCGGAATTATATAAGAAAGGCGATATCGAGATTCAAAAACTGGTTTACGAACCACTAATAATTCCTTCTACGCTGCGCGCACGAAAAGTTTTGGAGCAATTTCGTCAAAACCACAAGTTTTTTGCAGTTGTAGTTGACGAATATGGAAGTTTAGATGGAATTATTACACTTCATGATATTATCGAAAACTTGGTTGGCTCAATTCCTAACGAAAATGAAATTGAAGAACCCGATATCTTTATGCGAAACGAAAATTCGGCGTTAATTAATGGCGAGGCACCCATTGAGGTTTTGACTAACTATATTGATGATTTTATCATCGATTTCGAAGAAATAGACTACTCTACCGTTGCCGGATTTGTGCTGTCGAATATTAATAAAATTCCGCAAGTGGGAGATGTTTTTATGTATGAAAATACCACATTCGAGATTGTTGATGTTGACGGAAATAAAATTGATAAGGTAATGGTTACGAAAAAAACGAAAGAACATCATGAGAAATCGTGATTTTTGTTCTTCTTAATAAATAAAAAATCATACATAATTAAAATATTTAATAAACATAAGATCAGATGGTTGTGTGTTTTAAAGTGTGATGTGTTCTTTAAAAAAGAGCTTTCTAATTGGGGGAATATGTTTTATAACACATTTTTAAATTCGTTGAATAATTTAAAAATGTGTTATTTTTACACGAATTTTTAAAGAGAGATCCAATCTTCATCACCATCTTATTTTTAAACCTCAAAAAACATGGATAAAATGTATAGCAAGTCCGGTTTGCTGTCAAGCGCGTTCGAAAAAGAAATCGATGGAAAGCAAGCCGGCTTATACGTCCTTACCAATAAAATTGGAAGCGAAGTTACAGTTACAAATTTCGGTGCGAAAATTGTTTCGCTAATAGTTCCCGATAAGAATAATGTCTTAACTGACGTTGTCTTGGGGCATTCATCCATTGATGAATATCTGAAATCGGAAGAGCCCTATTTTGGAGCTATTTGCGGCAGAACCGCCAATCGGATTGCCAACGGTAAGTTCACTTTGGACGGTAAAGAATATGAATTGGCCATTAATAACGGGCCTAACTCACTTCACGGCGGCTTAAAAGGATTCAACGCCGTGGTTTGGGATGTGAAAAATATTTCGAAAAATAGTATCGAACTGTACTATTTATCTGCAGACGGAGAAGAGGGTTTTCCGGGAAATCTGTCAGTAACGCTTATTTATACGCTTACCGAAGACAACGCTTTAGATATTACGTATAAAGCAACTACAGATAAAACAACCATTCTGAATCTCACCAATCACTCCTATTTTAATCTTTCGGGTGAAGGCGATCCATATATCGGCGACCACATTTTAACGTTGAATGCTGATACTTATTTGCCGACCGATGCAACAGCAATTCCGTATGGAGCGGCGGTATCTGTGAAAAATACTCCAATGGATTTTACGACACCTCATACTATTGGTGAGCGGATTAACAATGATTTTGAGCAACTACATTTCGGTAAAGGATACGATCATACTTTTATTTTAAACAAGAAATCGGAAAACGAATATTCTTTTGCAGGTGTTTGCGAATCACCAAAAACAGGAATAAAAATGGAAATGTACACTACTGAACCCGGCGTACAGATGTACACGGGAAACTGGATGACGGGCGGGTTTGTAGCGAAAAAAGGACATCGATATCCTGAACGTTCAGCCGTTTGCTTTGAAACTCAACATTTCCCCGATAGCATCAATAAACCGGAATATCCGTCGGTAATTTTAAAACCTGAAGAGACATTCAACTCAAGAACGACATACAAATTCTCAGTATAAATATCATTTTTTTACTACAACCATAAAAATTATAAAGTATGAATACAACAACACAAAAGAAAAATTATCTGTTACCGATAATTATGATGATTGCTCTTTTCGGTATGATTTCATTTGTTACCGGATTAGCAAATCCAATGGGGGTAATTGTTAAGAACCAATTTACCACCTCCAATTTCATGTCCACTTTGGGCTATTTTGCCAATTTTATTGCTTATGCTTTCATGGGTTATCCGGCTGGGCAGATGTTGCAAAAAATAGGATACAAGAAAACTGCATTATGGGCAATATTTATCGGCTTTGCAGGCGTTGGTATTATGGTATTAGCCGGGGAATCGAGTAGTTTTATAGTTTATTTAATTGGCGCTTTCGTTGCAGGTTTTTCCATGTGTATGCTTAATACCGTTGTGAACCCTATGTTAAACACTCTTGGTGGAGGTGGCAACAAAGGTAATCAGTTAATACAAGTAGGAGGTTCGTTCAACTCATTAATGGCAACAATTGTTCCTGTTTTGGTTGGTTATCTAATTGGTAGCAACGTAGCTAATGCTAATATTACAGATGCTTATCCGGCGCTTTTCTTAGCAATGGGTATTTTTGCATTGGCATTTATTGTTTTGTTTTTTGTTTCAATTCCAGAGCCAAGTCTTTCTGCTCGTAAACAAAATGTTAAACACGAACACAGTCCTTTTGCTTTTCGTCACTTTGTATTAGGCGCTGTGGCAATTTTCTTGTATGTTGGTATTGAAGTTGGTATTCAGATGTTTATCAACCCATTTATGACAAGTTCAGTAGCCGATGGCGGATTAGCTTATAATCCCACAATTGCCGGTTCGGTTGTAGGAACTTATTGGTTTCTAATGCTAATTGGGCGTTTAATTGGCGCTTCTATAGGAGGAAAAGTCTCCAGTAAAACCATGCTCACAGTTGTATCTATTATGGGTATAATTTTTGTTTTGGCAGCAGTTTTTACACCTATTGAAAAAATGGCGAGCATGCCTGTATTTCAATCCGACATATCTTTCGGTATAGTTCAAATTCCTGTGAGCATTATTTTCCTCGTGCTGTGCGGATTGTGTACTTCCGTTATGTGGGGCGGTATTTTCAACCTCGCGGTAGAAGGATTGGGTAAATATACCGAAGCAGCTTCCGGATTTTTCATGGTAATGGTGATGGGCGGTGGAGTTCTACCCGCAATTCAGGGCGTATTTGCTGATCGAATTGGCTACATCAACAGTTATTGGGTTATTATTATAGCATTGATTTTCTTACTATATTATGCACTCATAGGTTCTAAAAATGTAAATACAAATATTCCTGTAACCGACGAAAACTAAGTTGCTATAAAACATCTCTTTTTGAGTTTAAATGAAATAATTGAAAAATGACTAAAGAACAGATTTTAAAGATTTATCAAGAAAAATTTGGAAGTGAAAAACCTGAAGTTTACGCGTCTCCCGGGCGCGTAAACCTCATTGGCGAACATACCGATTATAACGGGAGTTTTGTTTTCCCCGGAGCTATCGATAAAGGAATGATAGCTGCTATCCGCTTGAACGGAACAGATAAAATACGCGCTTATGCAGCCGATTTAAACGAACATTCGGAGTTTGGACTTAATGAAGAAGATTTACCAAAAGAAGGATGGGCGAAATATATTTTTGGCGTATGTCGCGAGATTATTAAACGAGGCGGAAAAGTAGTTGGTTTTGATACTGCTTTTGCGGGCGATGTACCTCTTGGCGCCGGAATGTCGTCGTCGGCAGCATTGGAAAGCACTTATGCTTTTGCACTGAACGATATGTTAGGACTTGGAATTGATAAATTCGAGTTAGCACGCATCGGACAATCAACCGAACACAATTACGTGGGTGTGAAATGTGGTATTATGGACCAATTTGCATCGTTATTCGGAAAGAAAGGACATTTGATACGTTTAGATACCAAATCAATGGAATTTGATTATTTTCCGTTCGATCCGAAAGGATATAAACTGGTATTGCTTGATACAGTGGTGAAGCACGAATTGGCTTCGTCGGCTTATAACAAACGTCGTGAATCGTGCGAACGTGCGGCTAAAGCTATTCACGATAACGGCAATCCCGATGTTAAGTTTTTGCGCGATGCCACTATGGAGCAACTTGATGCTGTAAAAGGCAAAATTTCGGAAGAAGATTATATGCGTGCCAAATATGTGATTGAAGAGACACAACGCGTATATGATGTGTCGGAAGCGTTGGAAAAAGATGATTACGAAACTGTTGGCGACAGAATGTATAAAACGCACCACGGAATGAGTAAACTTTACGAAGTAAGTTGCGAAGAACTCGATTTCCTGAATGACGTGGCAAAAGAACACGGTGTTACAGGTTCTCGTGTAATGGGCGGTGGCTTTGGAGGATGCACCATCAACCTCGTAAAAGATGAATTATATGACTCGTTTATAGCTGATGCTAAGATACAATTCAAAGAAAAATATGGACATGAGCCAAAAGTGTATGATGTTGTTATAAGCGACGGTGCACGTAAGCTTTAATGTTCACAATAATGCAGTTGTATAATGGCTATCGCCGATAATGTTTTTAAGTACATGTTGGCGAAGCCATTTTTCTCGATTCTTAACTCTTAATTTCTGATTTTTAATTTCTAATATTATGTCAACCGGATTTTATTCTCATGATGCAAAGTTTCTTGTAGCCGTAGATTGTATTATTTTTGGATTCAAAGACAAAGAACTTCATATCTTATTAACTCGTCGTCCTCTCGAACCCAACAAAGGCGAATGGTCGCTAATGGGCGGTTTCATGGATGAAAATGAAAGCCTTGATGAAGCTGCTAAAAAGGTTTTGTATAGATATACTCGCCAGAAAGGTGTTTATATGGAGCAGGTTGGAGCATATGGCGAAATAGAACGTGACTCCGGCGATAGAGTAGTCTCGGTTACTTATTACGCATTGGTGCGGTTAGAGGAGTTCGATACCAGCCTTGCTAAAGCTTTTGATGCCAAGTGGGTTAATATTCGAGAACTTCCTAAACTGATTTTTGACCATAACCTTATGGTGGAAGATGCTTTGAGGTTGCTGAGATATAAAGCTTCTTTACAACCCATAATTTTTGAGTTTTTTCATGGAAAATTCACGCTTCCTGCCTTGCAAGATCTTTGGGAAGCTATATACCAAATGCCTGTAGATAAGCGAAATTTCCGCAAAAAAATTGCAGTAATGGGGATTCTCGATAAATTAGATGAAAAAGATAAAACATCGTCAAAAAGGGGAGCTTTTTATTATGTTTTTAATCAGAAAAAATACGATGAATTTATTGAGAGCGGAAATAGATTTTCGTTGTGATAAAAATAATAAAGGTTGTCTCTCATTTGAGGCAACCTTTATTGCTTATTGTTTTTGGTACTTAAATCGCTTTATACTTCTTTTAGGCGTTTTCTCAAACTCTTCGGTTCGTAGTCTGAACGAAGCTATTTTACTGTAATTAGCTAATTTAGTGTTTATTTCCTTTATTTCATTTTCGAAAATAGAATCGTATTGCTTAAGCGATATGTTTTCCGCTTTCAGTACCTCTGCATCGGGAACAATAAGGGCAATAATTTTTCCGTTTTCTTCTATAGCAAGTGATTCTAAAATATAAGGAGAGTTATTTAATTTGTCTTCAATGTCTTCGGGATAAATATTTTGTCCTGACGGTCCAAGTATCATATTTTTATTTCGTCCTCTGATAAATACAAAATTATCTTTATCGAGCACGCCCAAATCGCCTGTTTTAAGCCAACCATCTTCCGTGAAAGTAGCTTTTGTTGCTTCTTCGTTTTTGTAATAGCCCAGCATTAAGTTGCTACCTTTTGTCAATATTTCGCCTACGATGTTTTGCGGGTCATCAGAATCGATTTTTACCCGCATTCTGTCCACTACTTTTCCACACGAACGTTCTTTAAAATCAGTCCAGTAAGCGTATGATATTAGTGGTCCGCACTCGGTCATTCCATAGCCAACTGTATAAGGAAATTTTACTTTTCGTAAAAATTTCTCCACATCTGCATTTAAAGCAGCTCCACCAATAACTACTTCCACGAGATTTCCTCCGAAAACTTCAATTAGTGATTTTCTCACTTTATTGTAAACTATAAAATTCAGGAGAGGAAGTTTTATCAACGTTTTTGCAGCGCCTTGCTGAAGTTTTGGAAAGACATTTTTAGTAACTATTTTTTCGATAATCAGCGGAACTGCTAATACTAACTTGGGTTTAATTTTAGAAAAAGCATCCAACAGAATCTTGGGGGATGGTGTTTTTCCTAAAAAATGAATGTGGCAACCCATTGAAAGAGAGTTTAAAATTTCGAAAGCAAGACCGTATGTGTGAGCCATAGGCAACATGCAAACAATGTTATCACCCGAATTGATGAAATTAAGATTATCATTTGCGAATTTGGTGTTCGACCATAAACTTCTATAGGGAATCATCACACCTTTTGGGCTACTTGTTGTACCCGAAGTGTAATTTATAACAGCCAATTCTTCCGATTTATCGGTTCTAAAAGCAATATCATTAACGAAAAACCCTTTCTCATATTTTTTGTAAAAATAACCGAATGAATTTGTGACAAATATCTTCAGTTCTTTAGATGTTACTTTTAATAATGAAAAGTCATCGAGCGAAAAAATAGTTTCTGCTTTAGGCATTTTACTCTCATCTATTTCTTTCCACATACTTTCATCAATAAAAAGCATCTTAGAATCAGAATGATCTACAATGTATTGAATGCTATCTTTGTCAAATTCGTGTAAAATACTCACGGCTACAGCTCCATAGGCAAGAGTAGCAAAAAAAGCTATGGCCCAGTTGGCGGAATTTTTTCCACACATCGAAATTTTATCACCTCGTTGAATACCGGCAGCTTTGAAAAAATCGTGGAGTTTATCTATCTCACGGGCGAAATCTTTGTAGTAAAATGTAGTTCCCTGAAAATCAGTCATTGCAGGCAAATCCCAATGATTGCGCATGCTTTGCTCAATTAATCCGAGAAAAGAATTCTTATTCATTTTTATTAAGTTTTAGTTTAATTATACAAACAATTAAGTGCATGGATTGTTTATTTGGATTTGTTGTAAAGAGAAGTTAATTTTCTGTTTTACCGTAAAGTATTCTCCTGTTTCCTCAATCACCCCTCTAATTCCTCTCCAAAGAAAGAGAAAATATAGACAATGGTTTGTGTTATGCAGCCTATCTTTTGATATAGTTAAATGACTTTGAAATAATGCAATATATAAGTGGTACAAATAGACTGGATAGGTTGGTTTTTAATAGAAATTAAACTATTTAACGATGAAATTTTTCTATATTTGTAGATTAAATATATCATTTTGTTTTTCTACGTATTTGATAATATCAATTAAATATTTAATTTGCTAATTAATAGATATATGACTAAATCAAAAAACATCTATGGCAATCAATACAAAAAAAAACGTAAAAAGTTTTATCAACGTAAAGGTTTTATTTTGTTATTGGGGATTGCGATAGGTGTAATTTTTATCGGAGCATTATATCAAACATCAGTATATTTTTCAACCAACGAATCGTGCATGATGTGTCACGTTCACCCTCATGCCGAAGAAACTTGGAAATTGGGTGTCCACGTTAATAATGGCAGCGGTGTTATGGTCAATTGTGTTGATTGCCATCTACCACCAAAAGATGACACTTGGGCACATTATACAGCAAAAGTTACATTGGGTATTCGTGATGTGTGGGGTTATTTGACCAAAGACAGTGCCGATTTCGATTGGGATAGAAAATCGGAACTTGAGCAAGCCATAAAATATATTCCTAATGCTTCTTGTGTGAAATGTCATCAAAACCTATTTCCTCAAGGAATTACCGATGATGGCATTACGGCACATATGTATTATGAGGAGAATCACGAAAAGTTCAATCTCCAATGTATCAGTTGCCACCTTGATGCTGGACATTACAACCCAAACTATGCGCACGGACAAATGGTTGGAATACCCGGGATGAAAATAACTACAGCAGTAGATTCAAGTTTATTTTTCAAAGAAGCTGCTGTTGTTACAGCATTTGAAAATTATACCGAGCAAATTCCCGGAACACCTATTTCATTTAATATGAAGGCAATACCAGGCGGAACATTTACTATGGGTAGCTCCTCTAAAGAACCTTTCCACAAACCCGATGAAGTTCCGCAGCACGAAGTAACTGTGAGTTCTTTTTTTATGGCAGAAGTAGAAACCACGTGGGATCAGTATTGGGCATTTTATGCCGGTACAATGAGTGAAGGAAGAACTTTGCCTGCAACGGTTTACGAAAATAACTTGAAAGCAATGGATGTGGATGCTATTTCAGGTCCAACTCCTCCGTTTGGATATCCCGATCAGGGTTGGGGTTCAGGCGACAGACCTGCTATTACGATGACACACTATGCCGCAGAAATATTCTGTCAATGGTTATCGCAGAAGACAGGAAAAAAGTATCGTTTACCAACCGAAGCCGAATGGGAATACGCTGCGCGTGGAGGTACACAAACACCATATTTCTTTAGCGGAAATCCTAAAGACTTCTCTGATGAGGGATTTATGCGCAGATTTTTCTCTGCAAAAACCGATAGTATTAGCGCGTTCGTTATCTACAGCAAAAACAGCAACAACCGCACTCAAGAGCCTTCTCTGGTAATGGCAAATCCGTTTGGATTGAAGAATATGTTGGGTAACGTGATGGAATATACCGCCGACAAGTACGACGAAACTGCTTACGAAAAAAGAAGCGGAAATACAAACAATCCATTGAATACGCAGGGCGAAGAATGGGTGGTGAGAGGCGGAAACTATTTGTCTGATGCAGCCGATGTGCGTGTTGCAGCACGCAACCATACACGACACAACGATTGGCTGAAAACCGATCCGCAGCAACCCAAAAGTATCTGGTGGTATTCCGATATCAAAGGAATTGGATTCAGGGTAGTATGCGAACCGGACAATTCTATAAGTACAAAATGAATATTTCTAAAACAAATTTACCAAATATGAAAAAAGAAAATAACTTAACAAGAAGAACATTTCTTAAAACTTCGGCAGTGGCCGGAGCAGTGGGAGTGATTGGAACCGGAACTACAGGATTTCTTTCGTCTTGTAGCGATAATAAAAAAAACTCAATAGCTCCATTGAAAGAACCTGGAACGTATTATATTCCTGAACTTCCCGATTTGGCTGCAGATGGAAAAGAACTGAAAGCCGGAGTTGTAGGTTGTGGCGGACGCGGTTCGGGCGCTGCAATGAATTTTCTGAATGCCGCTAACGGAGTTACTATAACTGCTTTGGGAGATGTATTTCAAGAAAAGGTAGATGCGCTTGCCGATAAATTAAAATTAGAAAAAAACGTAGATATATCTGCCGACAAACGTTTTGCAGGATTAGATGCCTATAAACAAGTAATTGACAGCGGTATTGATATTTTAATCGACTGTACGCCTCCTTTCTTTCGCCCTAAACATTTCAAATATGCTGTTGAGCAAAATAAACATTGTTTCCTTGAAAAACCGGTTTGTGTTGACTCTGTTGGATATCGCACTTTGGTTGCAACGGCAAAACAAGCTCAAGCAAAAAGTTTAAGTGTTGTTATCGGCACACAACGTCATCATCAACGCTCTTATGTTGAATCGTATAAACAGATTATGAATGGTCTTATTGGCGAAATTACCGGAGGTACAGTTTATTGGAATCAAAACATGTTGTGGTATCGTGATCGCCAACCCGCGTGGAATGATTTTGAATTCATGATTCACGATTGGGTAAACTGGAAATGGTTATCGGGCGACCATATTGTTGAACAGCATGTTCATAATATCGATGTATTTACCTGGTTCAGTGGGTTAAAGCCTGTGAGAGCTGTCGCTTTCGGTTCTCGTCAGCGTCGTATAACAGGAGATCAGTACGATAATTTCAGTGTTGATTTTACTATGGAGAATGGAATTCATCTTCACAGCATGTGTCGCCAAATCGATGGTTGTGCTAATAACGTAAGTGAATTTATTCAAGGGACCAGAGGCTCTTGGACAAGCGAAGGAGGGCATATAATTAAAGATTTAGCTGGAAATATTGTTTGGCAATATGATGGAGAAGCCGAAAAAAACAACTTCAAACAAACCGATCCTTATACATTAGAACACGTGAATTTGATTAACTGCATTCGTAGAAATAATCCCATTGAACAAGCATCTGAAACCGCCATTTCCAATCTTGCAGCTATTATGGGGCGCGAGGCAGCCTACACTGGTCAGGAAACTACTTGGGATGCAATGTCGGCAGCGCCTCTCGATTATACTCCGGCAGATCTCAATATCGGAAAAATGGATATGAAAGGCTTTACTGTTCCTGTTCCGGGAAGTGCGAAATAATTAGCTCAACTTTGCAGTCGATAACCAAAATGACAATAAACAGAAGAAAATTCATCAAATCATCGTTTATCGGTGCTGCTGCGGTTGGTTTGGGAAATACTTTGGCCGCTTCCACGCTTGAAACCTCGACATTGGCTCCACCAACTTATCCCATTAAATCTGAACTCAAAATATCGTTTCAGGAAGGAATTGCTCCCGGGACAAACTTGAATGAGAAGTTCGATTTTATGGAAAAATACGGTGTTGTGGGTTTTGAACCTCACGGCAGAGGAATGAAAGGCAGAATACAGGAATTCAAAGATGCACTGAAAGGGCGAAACATCAAAGTTAGTGCTATCTGCGCAGGCTTTGAAGGATTCATTCTTTCTACCGACACAACTATCCGAAAAAAATGCCGCGACACAATGGAAGAACTTATCATTCTTGCTGGTGAACTCGGTTCAACGGGTGTCATTATTGTTCCCGCCTTCAACTCGCAGGTTCCAGTAATGCCGCACACGCAGGAAACGCGCGACTTTTTGTGTGAGCAGTTCAACGAAATGGGAAATACTGCGCAGAAGTACGGAACCACGGTCATTCTGGAGCCACTCAATCGCCGTGAAGCGTTTTATCTTCGTCAGGTTGCCGATGCAGCTTCTATTTGCCGCGATATCAACAATCCGGGTGTAACCTGTTTGGGTGATTTTTGGCACATGACGTGGGAAGAAACGTGCGATATGGCCGCTTTTGTTTCGGCAGAAAAATACCTGCAACATGTGCATATTGCCAGCCGCAAACGTCGCAGCATGCCGGGCGAAGACGGTGAAGCCGATAACTATGTGAATGGTTTCCGCGGATTGAAAATGATAGGTTACGATAAATATGTTAGTTTCGAGTGTGGGTGTCAGGGCGATCGAAAAGTGGTTGTTCCTGCTGCACTGGAATTGTTGAGAAAACAATGGAAAGAAGCCTGATATAGTGTTTTCATAATTTTAAACGTGAAATGAGTGAAAGAGTTAGTCTCTCTCACTCATTTTTTTCTATTGAGCCGTTCAAAACGTTTCGACGGATTGATTACAAGCATTAGTTTGTGTGTAAGTGCCTAACATAAATTAGTTTATAGTATTCATAAATAAATCGACACGATTTATTTCTTCAT
>JAUNUM010000114.1 GCA_030538215.1 Bacteroidia bacterium | reverse complement strand
TAAACGCGTCAGATCGGCTTAAAGCGTTCAGACGCTAACTCGCAACACGTATCATTCCCCAAACAACGAATCCACAAACTCTTTTCTGCGAAAAACTTGTAGGTCTTCCATTCCTTCACCCAGCCCGATGTATTTTACAGGAATCTTAAATTGGTCTGAAATACCGATAACTACTCCACCTTTTGCCGTTCCATCCAATTTGGTAATTGCCAGCGCTGTAACTTCTGTAGCCGCAGTAAAATGTTTGGCTTGTTCAAAGGCGTTTTGTCCGGTAGACCCGTCAAGAACCAAAAGAACTTCGTTCGGAGTATCGGGTATGACTTTGCTCATCACGTTTTTGATTTTCGTGAGCTCATTCATCAAATTTATTTTATTATGTAAGCGGCCAGCAGTATCGATAATCACCACATCGGCATGATTGGCTTTTGCTGAATTCAATGTATCAAAAGCAACCGATGCCGGATCGGCACCCATTTTTTGCTTTACCACGGGAACGCCCACACGTTCACCCCAAACATCAAGCTGCTCAACAGCCGCTGCGCGAAAAGTGTCGCCCGCGCCCAAATATACCGATAATCCGTTTTGCTTGAATTGGTGTGCTAATTTTCCAATAGTGGTGGTTTTTCCCACTCCGTTTACTCCAACTACCATTATAACATATGGTTTTTTATCCTCCGGAACGGCAAATTCAGCGATATCATCCGAATTGTTTTCGGTGAGTAATTCGGCTATTTCTTCACGAAGAATTCGGGTAAGTTCATCCGTACCCACATACTTATCGCGGGCAACACGCTCTTCTATGCGATCAATTATCTTTAGTGTGGTATCAACGCCTACATCCGAAGTGACAAGTATTTCCTCCAGTTCATCGAGTATATCATCATCCACTCTCGATTTTCCGGCAACCGCACGTGTCAGCTTAGAAAAAATACTCTCTTTGGTTTTCTCTAATCCCTGATCGAGCGTTTCTTTCTTTTTTTTTGAAAATATATTGAATAATCCCATGAAGTATAAATATTTAAACGATTTTATTGGCTGTTAGCATGTACGCCGAATATTGAAATTAATAGTATAAAATTAAATAAACAAATAATCAAACTATTAGCTGACCATTTGATCTATTCCACGCAGGGCCAATAACCAATAGTCAATACTAAAGGTCAACAGCCAATTTTCCCACAAATCTACAAAATACTAAATAAAAAAACTTCCCCACAAACTCTTGCAGGGAAGTTTTTACATATTTTTAACGGATTTATTTTTTAAAAAAATCTTGTACTTGATCGTTTAGAACCATTTCTTCTCTGAAAGAATAAGCTCCTGTTTTTTCAGACTTTACCATTTTAATTACTTTCGTGTGGCTACGTCCTGTTGTTGTGGTCTTATCGCGGAATCCTGCTACTGCTTTCTTTGCCATAATTTAATCCTTTCTCTATTTAATTTCTTTATGAACGGTCATTTTCTTCAAGATGGGATTATATTTTTTGATCTCCAATCTTTCGGTAGTATTTTTTCTGTTCTTCGTAGTTATATATCTCGAAGTTCCGGGCATTCCGCTTTCTTTATGTTCGGTACATTCTAAAATTACCTGAACTCTGTTTCCTTTTGCTTTTTTCGACATTGTTCTTCCTCCTAAATAATTAAGCGTTTAAATACCCTTTTTCAGCAGCTTGTTTCAAAGCGGCATCCAATCCTATTTTATTAACGGTACGCAAACCTGAAGCGGAAATCTTCAAGCTAATCCAGCAATCTTCTTCCACCCAAAAAAACTTCTTCGTGAATAAATTCACATTGAATTTACGTTTCGTTTTTCTGTTGGAGTGAGAAACGTTGTTTCCAACCATTGCTCTTTTTCCGGTTATTTGACAAATCTTAGACATTGCTATATTGTATTTTATTGATTTCTATGAATATTCAATTATTTTCCGACAAATCAGGGCGCAAAATTAACCATAAAAAATGTATCTACCAAAAGTTTTGGCAAATAAATTTTCGTAAAAGTTTGTATTTACTTTTATTTCTCAAGAGCAAAAACTCTACTCAAATCATCATACAACTCGTTTAAATAAAACAAGGTGCTTTTTTGAGTATTTACCCTAAATTCTTTGTCGGTTTCCGAAGCAGCAGAAACAGCCGTAGCGGTAATTGTTTCTTCTGCAGTAAACGTTTTTGGGAAAAATGACGAATTTGACGACTGACTATTTTGATAAGTAATATCTCTCACAACCAACATACAGCCGGCGTTGGTAATTGTTGCATCGAAACGATAATTCATTATCACCTTTTCACGCACACCATTACTGCTTTGAGGTAGTAAAAGTTCTATTTTCGAGCCCACAGTTATGCTTTTAGCTTTGTCATCGAAACGTATACCCGATAGCAAAGGATTACCTGCAAAATTATCTTTTCCCCATTTATAGAGTAATGCATATCGCTGATCAGCAGTAAGCTCCTGGTCGATATGTATAAATTGCTGAAATACTACTTTTCCGTTCACAACCGGAACAGTAGTGAACACAGATTGAGCTTTTGCTTGAGTAAGTACAGAAGCGAGTATTAATACAATAAAAATAATCTTCTTCATAACTTGAGTTTTAATTTTTTTGTATAAAATCAGACTCTATACAATAATATATGACTGCAAACTTACGGAAAAGATTAATTGCGACAAGCACTTTGTAGAAAAATTCTCCAATTTATTTTATTTATCACTTAAAAACCATTACTTTTGCATCTCGAAATTTGATAACAATATTTTTTTGAATAAAAATGTCTAAAAAACATCAGGAGAGTAAAGCCGAGAAAGGTTTTGAAAATATCGGAGAAGCGCTGTCTTCATCGGAACGCTTTATCGAGAAAAACCAAAAAACCATTCTAATCGCATTGGCAGCAGTTATTATTGTTGTTGGCGGAATAATAGCTTACAACTATTTGTATAAAAACCCAAAGAACGAAAAAGCGCAAACAGCTATTTATAAAGGTGAACGTTTTTTCCAAAATCAGGAAGATTCCATCGCACTTTTTGGAAACGGAAACGATTATATCGGCTTCGAAAATATCATCAAAGAATTTGGTGGGACTAAAACTGCTGATCTTGCCCGTGCTTATGCCGGAATTAGCTACAGCAGATTAGGAAATAATGAAAAAGCACTGGAATATCTGAAAAAGTTCAAAGGTGGCGATTTACTGATTACACCGGCTATTGAAGGTGCAATTGGCGATGTTTATATGAATATGGGAAATACGCATAAAGCCATTTCTCACTTCAACAGCGCAGCCAAAAAAGCCAACGACGAAATGTTGAGCCCTATCTATTATAATAAAGCAGGATTGGCTTATCTGTCCACAAAAAACTACGCGAAAGCCATCGAAACGTTCCAAATAATTAAGGACAAATACATCAATTCGCCACAAGGGCAGGAAGCCGATAAATATATTGAAGCTGCCAAACTTCAACAAACAGGGAATTAATTGCTATGGCTACCGAATTACAAAATTTGTCGTCATACGATTCAGGTTCCACTCCAAGTGGTGAGGGAAAAAAAATCGGCATTGTTGTTTCAGAATGGAACAAGCCCGTTACCGGAAGTTTGTTGGAAGGCGCTTTCCAAACGCTACTCAAATTTGGTGTTAAACAGAACGATATCATAGTTGATCATGTTCCCGGAAGTTTTGAACTGACTTACGGTGCAAAAAAACTGATCGAATCAGGAAGCCTTGACAGCGTTATCGTAATTGGATGCGTTATTCAGGGCGAAACACCACACTTCACGTTTGTTTGCAATAGCGTTACACAAGGTGTTACCGAGTTGAATTTACAATACAATATCCCCGTGATCTTCGGATTGTTGACAACAAATACGCTGGATCAGGCAAAAGCACGCTCCGGTGGCAGGCACGGAAACAAAGGAGATGAAGCTGCAATTACTGCATTGAAAATGATTGCGCTGAACGAAAAATATAAAAGATAATTCATAATTATACATTGTGAATTGATTTAAGGGGCAGTTACCAAAGTGGCCAACTGGGGCTGACTGTAACTCAGCTGTCTTTCGACTTCGGTGGTTCGAATCCATCACTGCCCACAACCGATTTACGATTATCGATTTCGGATTTACGGTTTAAATCCACAATCCGATTTCATAAATCAAGAATCGAAATGCGGAAGTAGCTCAGTTGATAGAGCATTAGCCTTCCAAGCTGAGGGTCGCGGGTTTGAGCCCCGTCTTCCGCTCCGAAAGAAGTAGCTATTAAATAGTTACTTCTTTTTTTATCTATCAAAAATCCTTTTTTTACAATAAAATAATTGTGACAACTGATAAACAAAATACATCCACTATTCGCGATTTCACACAAGGCGGTATTTTTCGTCAACTCATCAAGCTGGCTATGCCGTTGATGGCTGTCAGCTTTATTCAAATGGCCTACAATATGGTAGATATCATTTGGATAGGTCGATTGGGCAGCAAATCGGTTGCAGCCGTGGGAACCGTGGGAATGCTGATGTGGATGATGAACTCTTTTGCGCTTCTCTCCAAAGTGAGCGCCGAAGTCTCTATTGGGCAATCCATTGGTGCAAAAAGAATGGATAAAGCCATGCTTTACGCTTCGCATACTACTACTATCGCCATTATTATGGGATTGGTTTTTGCTATTTTCTTTTTTATTTTTCCGCAGCTCACTATATCATTTTTCAGGTTAGAGATCGACATTACACTCGAGGCTGTTAATTACCTAAAGATCATCTCCTTTGGAGTACCTTTTATGTTTCTAATTCTGAATTTTTCAGGAATCTATATCGGAACAGGGAGAAGCGATACTCCTTTTTATTTCAACGCAATAGGATTAGTTTTAAATATTGTGCTTGACCCGCTTTTTATTTTTGGTTTTGGATTTATTCCAAAAATGGGTTCGCAAGGTGCAGCGTTGGCAACCACACTTTCGCAATTGGTAGTTTTGATACTCTTTGTCCGGCATTTACGGAAAAAGAACGGTATTTTATCTCAATTTTCATTTTGGGTTAAACTCCGAAAGAGCTATACGCTGAACATCCTTAAACTTGGAGTTCCCGTTGCTGCCATGAATGTTTATTTTTCTATTATCAATATGAATCTCACTCGAATCGCTTCTATTCATGGAGGACATTTGGGTGTTACAAGCCAAACTACCGGTGGACAAATTGAAGGAATCACGTGGAATACATCAACAGGATTTGCAACGGCACTGGGAAGTTTTGTAGCACAGAATTTTGCTGCAGGCAAGATGAATAGAGCCAGGCATGCATACCGATATACGCTGATTGCCATGATGGTTTTGGGGCTTGCTGTAACTGCATCGTTTATGCTTTTTGGAAGTGAGATTTTCTCTGTTTTTATTCCCGAAAAAGCGGCGTATATAGCCGGCGGCGATTATTTGTTTATCATCGGTATATCGCAGATATTTATGATGCTGGAACTTACCACGCAAGGTATGTTCAATGGCGTTGGTAAAACTACACCTCCAGCCATCGTGAGCATTGCTTTCAATACGTTGCGTATTCCGCTTGCCATCTTTTTGGCTTTATCCATGGGTGTGAATGGTGTTTGGTGGGCAATTACAATTACATCTATTATAAAAGGAGTATGCTCCGCCGTATGGTATTATTTTTTACAGCGAAAATATAAGTAAGTTAAGTATTGTGTAAACTCAACCACTATGGATTGAAAATCCATAGGTTGGATTTCGACTATAAGTCG
>JAUNUM010000113.1 GCA_030538215.1 Bacteroidia bacterium | reverse complement strand
AGCTGCTTTCGTTGGATATTCAGCATTCTACCATCGAATTTGAATTTCCGGGAGAGAGGTGTGAAATGGATTGTGATGCTTGAGGTATCCCCGATTTATGGAACGGAAAGTAATAAAAAAACGGAACAGAGAAATTCATCCTGTTCCGTTTTTATTTTATAATTTATAGAGTTTTATTCTACAAAATCAAAATTTGTAGCTTTACCGTCTATAATTAGTTTTCCACCGTTTTCTTTGGCAATCCATTTCATTGCTTCGTTTTCATATTCGGCTCCTTTTGCCCAAGCCGAACCGGGAATTTGTGCAAGCATTACCTCTTGGTAGTCCAAATAGGTGACAATTGCAATAGGAGCTTCACCGGAAGTGTCATAAGTAACGGTCATCATATTGCCGTTAGTGTCAACAAAACTGTTTGCCTTTCCGGAATTCACTTCTGCTACTACTTCTTCTGTGCTGGGGTTAGTAGCTTCACGATTGTCTTGGTTGTTTTTGCTGCTGTTGCTACAAGCGGTAGTAAATAATAACGCGGTAGCCATCAAAATAAATGTAATTTTTTTCATAAATGTTATTTATTATTTTGCACCAAACATGATTTTGTTTGATGGTGCAAAGGTAGGAATTTTTATTTGTTTAATTATAGAATACTTGCTTTTAATGTGTTTAAAAAGGCAGATTTTATTTGACTGTACTAAAATAAAAAAGAGCAACATTGAAGTTACTCCTTTATGTTTGAGTTTTAATAGCTCATTTTTTAGAAATTAGAGCTGAGTTTTAAAATTAATGGTTTTGCCATCAATAGTAAGTTTTCCACCATCTTCTGAGGTAATCCATTTTATTTTCATTGCTTCGTTTTCATATTCAGCTCCTTTAGCTCCGGCACTTTCGGGAATTTGTGCGAGTGCAATCTCTTGGATATCTTTGTAGGTAATAGTTGCCATAGGAACTTCGCCTGTGGTTTTATAGGCAACGATAAGAGCATTTCCTTCGCCATCAACAAAATTATTAGTCATTCCGGGTTCTTCTTCTTTGCTGCTGAAAACTACTTTACCGTTTTTCTTGAGTTCTACCTCATCTTGCCATTCGGTATATTCGTAGGTGTCGTTTGCGTAGTATGTTCCCGAAGCCGAAGGTTGTTGTTGCAGTACGACAGTTTCGCCGTCGAAAACGATGGTTGCAGTTTCTTCTGCGGTGTTGTACGTTACGTCAATGCTTTCGCCGTTGCTGTTGGTAATGGTGGTGGCGATTGCTTCGCTGTTGTCTTGATTTTTTTTGCTGTTGTTGCACGCTGCCGCAAACAAAAGTACGGTTGCTGCCAAAATAAATGTAAACTTTTTCATAAATGTTGTTTGTTTAAAATTGTATCGTCAAATTTTGTATTTGACGGTGCAAAGATAAGAAATTATTTTACTCTAAAAGAATAAATTTTCATCGTATAGTGAATAAAATCGGAGGCAATTTCGCCTATCATCTACTTCCAAATACCTGAGTCCAGTAATTTCCACTGGTTGCCACTCCCATCTCTTTAAAACCGGGATTCATTATATTTTTACAATGCCCTTCGCTCTTTAACCAACCTGTCATCACATCGTTTGCCGTTTTATAACCGGATGCAATATTTTCACCATACGCTCTCCAAACGTAACCTACTTTGGAAATTCTATAAGCTGCACTTTTTCCATCAGAACCCGTGTGGTTAAGAAAGTTATTCTTGCTCATATCGTCTGAATGCATTTGAGCGGCAGATGCCAATAAATTATTCCACACAACGGGCGTTGTGGGAGGGAAATACTCAGAGCCGCAATTACACCCTTTTTGACGATAATTATTAACCAAATCCAGCATCTCCTTTTGCATTATCTCTTTGGGAATATCTTCGGGTGTGTGCTCGGCAGGAGTCTCTTTCTGGCAGGCGTTTAGCAAAATAATAAGAAATAAAAAAAGTAAACCTTGTTTTTTCATTTGTTATTTGAGTTAATAGTGTGGAAGCTGCTTTAAACTTTATAAATTATGTTTAACAGGTTGTTTTGTAGTTCTCGACTCTCAGCCGAAAGACGGGGATAAATTTCGAGTTTTACTTCCAGTTAATCAGCAGATTGGTAAACTCAACTTCTCCTTTTTGTTTATTGTCTCCACCATCATTGTTTTCGGTATCAATTCTTCCGGAAACTTTTTTCAATCGGTCAGTTTTGCTCAATATATTACGAAAAGTAAGTTTTCCCTGAATCAACACATCTGTTGGAATTACGTGATACACATAGCCTCCCACACCTTTATTTCCCGAAAAATCGGCAGCCTTAAGTGTATAAGAATTTCCCGTTTCATCATAAGCAACAAACTCATCGCCGTGTAAAGTTATTTTCTGATTTGGAATTTCATGTCTCAGCGTGAAAAGGATATCAACCGTTTGATCATTTTTATTACCAATTACACTCAACACTTTCACTTCGTAGTTTTCGTTGAAACTTTTCACTTCATATTTATCCGATTGCGAATACAGATTGCAGAAATCGGCTTTGTGTTTCAATGTTTTGTTTTCTTGTGTAAGCTTTTCAACTTCTTGTTTCAGCTGTTCCACACTTTGCGAATATCCAAATGAGGTGAACAAAGCAAAAGCTACAATGATTAGAATTGTTTTTTTCATTTTTCTGTTTTTTAAAATTTATATTTTCTTATTCAATAGTTGTCGGTTTCCTTTTCTGAAAACTGATTACTTCTTATTCTTATACTTTTCTGCTTTAAATGCAAAAACAAATACTCCAATAAGAACAAAAAACAATAAAGCAGCACCCGCCATCAATGGCAGACTTGTTTGATGAAAGAAATAAGCTACAACAATTTGTAATACACCTATCGTAACAAATATATTTCGGAACAGTTTTCCCACACCTGCCAAATCCATACTCTCCTTTTCTTCTTTCGAGAAAATATTGATAAAATGAGGAGACTTCCATCCCAATACACCAAGGATAATAAGTAAAACTCCGGGTAGCCAAATAGTTAAATCCATAGTCTATTTTAATGCGATTTGGAAATCGCATTACCCATATAAAACACCAACTCACTTCCGTTCATAATATCCTGATACGTAATAAACTTCTTATCGTACGGTTGTCCGTTGAGTTCGATTTTTTCCACGTACATGTTTTCTTTCGATAGGTTTTTGGCTTCCATCGTAAAGGTTTTTCCGTTACCCACGTCGATGCGTGCCGAGGGAATTTGTGGTGCGCCGAAAACAAACTCGCCGCTTACGGGATTCATCGGATAAAAGCCAAGGGCCGAAAACATATACCATGCCGACATCTGCCCGCAGTCGTCGTTTCCGATAAGTCCGTCGGGTTTGTTTTTATAGAAATCGGTGCAAATTTGGCGAACCAAACGTTGTGTCTCTTCGGGTCGGTCGAGATACGAGTAGATGTACGCCACGTGGTGGCTCGGCTCGTTGCCGTGCGCGTATTGGCCTATAAGACCTGTTACGTCGGAAAGTTTGCCGGTTGTTTCTTGTGTAGTGTTAAACAAATAATCCAACACTTTACTTGTTTCCTCTTTTCCGCCCATCAATTCGATAAGTCCGGGAATATCCTGCATCACGTGCCACGTGTATTGCAGCGCATTTCCTTCGGTGTAGTGTCCGCCCACTTTAGAATCGGCGTGTGCCAATTCATAAGGGTCGAAAGGGGCTATCCATTCGCCTTTTGAGTCTTTTGGGCGCATGGCATTGGTTTCTTTATCGAAAATATTTTTGTAGTATTCCGAACGTTTTTTGAAAAAAGCAGCATCTTCGGTTTTCCCCAGTTTTTCGGCAAAAAGAGACATACAATAGTCGTCGAATCCGCATTCCAGCGTGCGCGAGACCGACTCCAGCGAGATTACATCGTAAGGGTAGTAACCAAATTTATCGTACACCTCCCAATCCGATTTGGGGTGCTTGCTTTGGGTAATGGATTTCTTGATTTCGTTGTAAGCGCGCTCGGTATCAAAACCTGTAAATCCTTTCAGATAAGCATCAACAATCATCGGGATGGAGTGATTGCCAATCATCGTGTAGGTTTCTTGTCCCCACAACGACCAAATGGGCAGATGTCCTTGCTGTTCGCCATAATCGAGCATGGAATTGGTGAAATCGTTTATAAGTTCGGGTGTGAGCACCGTGTACATGGGATAAGCGGCGCGGAAAGTGTCCCATTGCGACCACGTGGAATAATATTTTCCGCTTGGCGATTGTGTTACGGTGCGGTTGGGGCCCGTGTATTTTCCATCCACATCGGCAATGTTGTTGGGCTGAATGTACAGGTGGTAGAGCGAGGTGTAAAAGTTTACTTTATCGTCTTCCGAGCCTTCTATTTTTACTTTCGAGAGGTATTTGTTCCACTCATTTTTGGCGTTTTGATGTACCGATGCGAAATTCCAATCGGGAACTTCGGCAGCCAGATTGGCCTTTGCACCCGCTACGCTTGCCGACGACATTCCGATTTTCATGTTCAGCGTGTCGGCATCCTGCATATCGAACGTGAGGATGTATCGCGATGATTTTTCCATTGGGCTGCGTTTCTCCAGTTCTTCTTTGCTGATGATGGGTTTGTCGAATTCGATTACGAAATAGTAAATGCGCTCCACCCATTCCGTGCGGCGGGTAAAGCCGGAAATTATCCTATCGCTTTCAAAATTAACCTCGTTATCGAGCACGTGTGTGTGTAAGCGTGCGTTTTGCCACACCAATCCGCTCTGAAAATCGGCGAGTAGGTTGGCTGCTTTGCCTTTCGGGAAAGCATATTTGTGAAAAGCCACGTGTGGCGCGGCGGTAATTTCCACATTCACATCGTTGTCGGCAAGCTGCACGGTGTAATATCCCGGCGATGCTTTTTCGGTTGCTTTATCGAAACGGCTGTCTAAATTATCGCGTTTTTCTCCCGCAAAGGGCTGAACCAGCAAATCGCCCAAGTCCACGCATCCTGTTCCGTTCAGTCGGTTTTGGGTAAAACCTTGAATGAGCGAATCTTCATAGAAATATCCCGAACAGTATTCCCACGTGAAATTTCCCGTTTGGGGTCCTGCCTGAATCATTCCCAACGGGAAAGTGGCGCCTGGGAATGTATGTCCCGTAAATGCTGTGCCGATAAACGGGTTCACGTATTGGGTAAAATCGGTTTCTTCAACCGCAGGTTTGTTTTGTTTTTGTTGTGTGCAGGCAACGGCAAAAAGTGCCATTGTTGCATAAAGTAGAATTTTTTTCATTGTTATTTTTATATATTTAGTTCGTCTGACATCCAGTTGGCAGGATTGTTTTCGATGTATTCGGCAATTCTGTTACATTCTTCTTTGTTGCGGATAATGCGGTCGTGAAAACGGGTTTGCCATGCGAAA
Source organism: Bacteroidia bacterium (assembly GCA_030538215.1). GTDB lineage: Bacteria > Bacteroidota > Bacteroidia > Bacteroidales > Dysgonomonadaceae > Petrimonas. Next base: position 392 of record JAUNUM010000113.1, on the reverse strand, counting down.
GGGATGTTGTGGCGATTGGCGTATCGGGTAACGGCAGATTTTAATCCGCCGATAACGGCTGATAAACGTCCGCATTTCATTGCAATATGCTGCATTTTTTCGTTTTTTTGGCTGTCGTTAATCGTAGAGACGTGGCATGCCGCGTCTCTACTGTGGGAACCGATATCCCGATGCCCTTCCACATCAACAATGGCATGGATATGATTTGGCATAATGATAGACAGTGGAATTTCTGCATCGGAAAAATGCGTAGGAACATTTTCCATACATTCAACGGCATATTCCCCCAACTCATTCAACACCATTTCTCCTCTCTCAATTTCCCCAAAATAATGCACAAAATCTTTCGTACAAATTGTAACAAAATACATTCCACCATCATAATCGTGCCA
>JAUNUM010000010.1 GCA_030538215.1 Bacteroidia bacterium | reverse complement strand
TAAAATCTGTCCATGATGCAGACCTATCTCATCCTGCAGCACTATATTGATTATTGAATGATTTTTGCTTATTATACGTAAAACCAAAATTAATCATAGGCATTACGTCGTTTCTCAACGGGAAATATCCAACAAAGCCTATATTGTGTGAGTTGAAATCATTAACACTTTTGTCAATAGTTCCAATTTTGAAAGTATTTTGCTGAAATCCTAATGTACCTACCACTTCTGAACTTCTGTAAACAGCAATTCCTGCAGGATTGATGGAAACACCTGCAATATCGCCGCCCAATGCACCAAAAGCATTACCCATTGCCATAGAACGCGCCGTGCCATAAAGTTCACCGCGAGAATACTTTAAAGCTTCTACCTCTCCTTGTGAATACGAGTAGTTTGCAATAAATATTAAAGAGAAAAGAAAATATACAAATTTTTTCATTTTAATATAGTTTTTGATTTTGTTTTTACTAAGTTAAACTATTTCTTGTTACGGTATAATTTGAATAACTTGTCTTTTGCATGTTTGACTTTACGAAATAGTTAGATAAAAAAATGACTGCCTCATATAAAACCCTTCTGAGATTTTTTTCTGAAGCAGTCATCAATTATGTTTATTGATTAACGGCGACCTCCACTACTACGTCCGCCGCCACTACTACCACTACTGCTGCTTCCACCTCCAAATGAACCTGAAGAACGGCTGCTGGAACTTGAAGAAGATGAGTCGAAAGATGATGAAGAGCGACTGGACCCTGAACTTCTGCTTGGCGCAGAATAGCTGTCGTTACCGGAATAACTTCTCGACGGTGCAGAGTATGAACCACCGCTTCTGCTTGAACTTGAACTTCTTGATGGAGTGGAGTAAACATCGCTTCTGCCCGAAGAACTTCTTTCGTATGTATTGTTTGGATAGCTACTTCTGCTATTATAGACTCTTGAGTTGGGGTCTATCGTGCCTGTAGTTGAGCGGGAAGAAGATGAACTTCTACTTATAATTTGTCCCGATCTTGAATCGTAAGCACGACCACTATCGTCGATAATTCTTGTTCTTGGCGAATCACCTGAGCTTCTGCTGTAAGCCGAAGAACTTCTGCCCGATGATGTTGTTCTTGTATAGCCATCTATTGCCGAACGACTTGAAGTCATATTTGAACTTCTTCCCATCCCTGCAACTGGCGATCTGCCTGCAGTATTCGCCGAGCTTGATCTATAAACTCCTGAACTTCTGCCGGCATGATTGCTGGGTAAACTCGAATAGTATCCATCATAAAAACCGTTGTAATATCCACTGCCATAGCTGTAATACCAAGGATCATAATATCCACCATAATACCAAGGCGAATACCAACTGCTATAATACCATGAATTGTATCGACCACCATAATACCAGGGTGAGTGCCAACGACTGTACCAAGGACTATAATATCCGTAACCATAATACCAAGAATCGTAGTACCATGGATCATACCAAGGATAGTAACTGTTCCACCCCCAACCCATTCCGTAACCGTAATATGTGCCCGAATTCCATCCACGATTCTCGTAATAATCGGAATAGATGTCGTCACCTACATAAACGGTAACTTCGTCGGCTCCGGTAATTTTAATGCTCGATTCCGGATCATGGTATTTAATAATTCTGTCCGTATATTCGTATTGTTGATAAGTTGAATCCTCTACCAATACAGTATCGTTTTCGACTAAATTATTTTGTCCACGACGGTTATATTCATCAATGTTGCGTCCATTTGTGCGAACTTCCATATTGGATGCTTTTCCTTCTACCACCACAATTTTTCTCTTTTGTGGTCCTTGTTTTTTCTGAACCTTTACGGTTACAGTATTGTTTTGAGAAGGATCGGCATAAATGTCATCCCACTCTTGGGCAAAACCTATAACGGGCGCCAAGACCAGCAAACCTGTAATAATTAAGCTTTTAGTTTTCATAGTTTTTTCCCTTTATTTTAGTTGGTTGTTTTAAATAATTCATTTACAAACTTTGACGATAATCTATTCAATTGGTTTAACCCTCTATTGCTTTATCTTCCACAAATATACAAAAATAAAATTGTCAACTCTTCATTCATTTACTATATAGATGAAAAATGTAGAAAAACGCTGCATTAAATGTAGTTAAAAAATACAAAAACACATGTTTTTTACAGAAAAACTTCCTGTTTGTCGTAAGCAAAAGAAAAAGTTGGTGGTAATTCTCTGCTAATATCCTTATGTAATCCAATTTGATGACTCATATGTGTAAAGTAAGTTTGCTTGGCTCCTATTTTTCTTGCTAAAGCAATAGCTTCATCCAATGTTTGGTGTGCAATATGCTCTTCTCTTCGCAATGCGCTTATAACCAATACATCAAGATTTTTAAGTTTACTTAGTTCTTCATCCGGTAAATATTTCACATCGGTAAAGTAAGCGAAGTTCTTTATCCTAAAACCCAAAATGGGAAGCTTAAAATGCATCACCCGAATGGGTGTAATTTCGATGTTTTTTATAAAAAAAGGTTGAAGATTTTCTATTATATGAATTCTTATATCGGGAACTCCAGCATACCTGTTTTCTCCAAAACAATACGGAATTCTTTGTATAAATGCATTTTGCACATTGGTTTCAGCAAAAATATCGATGTGACCAAACTTGCAAAAAGGACGTAAGTCATCAACTCCTCCCACGTGGTCGTAATGTTCGTGTGTAACAAGCAATCCATCGATTTTTTTAAAAGGCAACCCCATCATTTGTTGCCTGAAATCAGGTGTGCAGTCGATGATTAAGTTTGTATCGTCAACTTCAACTTGAACCGAACATCTCAATCGGTTATCTTTTGGATCTGTTGATGTACAGACTTCACATTTACAGCCAATTTCAGGAACTCCTGTTGATGTTCCGGTACCTAAAAACTTTACTTTCATCATTAATTTACACGAAAAAGCTGCCCTCAAACTCAAAGGCAGCTTCTTGTTAATTTATTATTAATTGATCTTCTGATTGGAATTAAATAATTATAGACGCGGCACGCCACGTCTCTATATCCAGTATCGGAGACCTGTCTTCCAGTACTTATTAATACTGTCTTTCCAAAATCCAAAGATCGTTGAAAGGAACGCCGTATGTTCTTCTCAAATAATCGGTATTTCCCAATGCAGAGTATCTTTGATAAATCTCGTCACGTTTTGCAGCAGCCGATGCTTTATCATCGTAGCTTGCTACAATTACTCTGTACATACCTTGCTCATTTTCAGCCAAAATTACCTGATAACCTTCGTTTTGCATTCTTGTTTTCAACGATTCAGCATTTAACTTCACGCTTAAAGAAGCAATTACTATGCTGAAATTCTTCAAATTAGCAGCATCTGAAGCGAGAACAGGTTCAACTTTTTCTTTTCTTACCGAAACTTCAACCGGCGGCAAAGAGGCTGCATCTTTTACAACTACAGGCTGCGAAGCCGTTTGCTGCATTTCTTTTTCCTTGGCAGCTTCATATACTTGCTTATATGCACTTTGTTTTGGTTTACAAGAGATTGCTAAAACCAATATGGCTGAAAGCGCCATCATCAAATAGATTGATTTTTTCATGTGTTTATTTTTTATTATTCAAAATATCAAAACTAAAAGCAAAGATAGAAATAAGAAAATAATTACAACCCGTATGGATGTGAAAATAAATTAAATTGTTAAAAACATCATTCTGACTGTCAGAAACTCAAGTATATTTTTAATATTCCTGCCAACTTTTAATTTTCAATTGCTCTTCATCCAACGTACAGAAAGCCGTAATAAAAGCCGATGCCAAGCGAGCATTTGTAATAAGCGGAATATTGAAATCCACAGCACCACGGCGGATAATATACCCGTTGGTAAGCTCACGCTTGGTAATATCTTTGGGAATATTAATAATCAAGTCAAACTGCTTGTTTACAATCATATCATGAATATTATGTTCCCCTTCTTCGTCGGGCCACGCTACTTCAGTAGCTTTCACACCATTTTCGGTAAGAAACTTTTGCGTTCCGTGGCTTGCGTATAAGTCGTAGCCTTTGGCGTGAAGCAGTTTACAAGCTTCCAGCAAATCTACTTTTGACTTTACTTCCCCCGATGAAATCAAAATTCCTTTCTTCGGAATATTGTATCCCACGGAAAGCATCGATTTCAAAATGGCTTCGTTAAAATCGTCGCCAATGCAGCCTACTTCTCCTGTTGATGCCATGTCCACACCCAAAATTGGATCAAATTTTTGTAAACGAGAATACGAGAATTGGGATGATTTCACACCGATATGATCTAAATCGAAAACCGTACCGTCCGGCTTATCATAAGATGCTCCCAACATCACGCGGGTTGCCGTATCAATAAAATTATGCTTAATAACTTTTGACACGAATGGAAACGAACGTGATGCTCGCAGGTTACACTCAATCACCTTTATTTCGTTGTTCTTAGCTAGAAACTGAATATTAAACGGTCCGCTTATTTTTAATTCTTTGGCAATCTGACGAGATATTTTCTTGATGCGGCGCATGGTCTCGAAATAGATTTTTTGCGCTGGGAAAACCAGCGTGGCATCGCCCGAGTGTACTCCGGCAAACTCCACGTGTTCCGAAATGGCATATTCCACCACTTCACCATCTTTAGCCACGGCATCGAACTCAATCTCCTTGGCATTTTGCATGAAAACCGAAACTACCACCGGATATTCTTTCGACACGTTGGCAGCCATTTCCAAAAACCGATGCATTTGTTCTTTATCGTAACACACGTTCATAGCTGCCCCCGAAAGCACGTACGAAGGACGAATAAGCACCGGAAAACCAACCTCATCCACAAAATCATCTACTTCATCGTAGCTCGAAAGTTCTTTCCATCGCGGTTGATCGATACCCAGACTATCGAGCATAGCAGAGAATTTATGTCGGTTTTCTGCCCGGTCGATAGATTCGGGCGATGTTCCCAAAATGGGTACATTTTGTCTGTGTAGCTTCATGGCCAGATTATTCGGAATCTGACCTCCCATGGAAACTATGACTCCTTTTGGTGTTTCAATATCGGCAACATCCAGTACTCGCTCAAACGAGAGTTCATCGAAATAAAGCCTGTCGCACATATCATAATCGGTTGAAACCGTTTCAGGATTATAATTAATCATAACTGATTCGTAACCCAATTTGCGTGCAGTTTCAACGGCATTTACCGAACACCAATCAAATTCCACCGACGAACCGATGCGATACGCTCCCGAGCCCAACACAATAATCACTTCTTTGTTGGATTTCGTAAGTTTATAAGCTTTATCGGAACCGTATGTGAAATAAAGATAATTTGTTTTTTCGGGTTCTTCCGAAGCAACTGTATTGATACGACGAACAACGGGCAGAACATTCAGTTTCTTGCGATATTCACGCACGCGAATCAATTCACTCTCCATTGTTCCTTGTGGACTTTCCACGTAACGAGCAATTTGAAAATCAGAGAATCCTAATCGTTTTGCTTCTGCCAGTACATCTTTCGGCAAGTCTTCAACTTTCTTGTACTGAGAAAGAATGTGCGTATAATTATAAATATTTTCCAGTTTCTTTAGAAACCATTTATCAATTTTGGTCAACGCTTCAATTTGATCTACCGAATATCCTTTTTCAAAAGCATCGGCAACGGCAAAAATGCGTAAATCGGTAGGATTTGCAAGAGCTTCTTCTACATTATCAAACGTGATATCGTTATTGCCCACAAAACCGTGCATTCCCTGCCCTATCATGCGCAATCCTTTCTGAATAATTTCTTCAAACGATTGTCCGATAGACATGATTTCACCTACAGACTTCATTGAGGAGCCAATCTCACGACTCACTCCGGCAAATTTCGATAAATCCCAACGTGGAATTTTCACAATCATATAATCTACCGATGGCGCCACGTAAGCCGAATTGGGTGTTCCCATTTCGCCAATCTGATCGAGTGAGTAGCCCAACGCTAATTTGGTTGCCACAAACGCCAAGGGATATCCCGATGCTTTTGAAGCTAACGCTGACGAACGGCTCAAGCGGGCATTTATTTCGATAATTCGATAATCGTTGGTTTCCGCATTAAACGCGTACTGAATATTACATTCACCCACAATTCCGATATGGCGCACAACGCGGCGGGCGATATCTTCCAACAAAGCAATTTGTTCTTTGCTAAGCGTTATAATGGGTGCTACCACAATACTTTCACCCGTGTGTATTCCTAACGGATCAAAGTTTTCCATCGGGACAACGGTGAAACAATGGTTATTTTTGTCGCGAATAACTTCAAATTCAATCTCTTTCCATCCTTTCAGGCTCTCTTCAACCAAAATCTGGTTCGAGAACGAAAACGAACTTTCACACAAATGGCGAAACTGCTCTTCGTTTTCGCAAATACCGGATCCTAATCCACCCAGCGCATAAGCTGAGCGAACCATAACAGGAAAACCTATTCTACGAGCGGCAGCCAACGCATCTTCCATGCTTTCTACCGCTTGTGAAACCGGAGTTTTAGCATCTATTTCGTTGAGCTTTTTTACAAATAAATCGCGGTCTTCAGTAATCATAATAGCTTCTACCGAAGTTCCCAACACTTTTACATCGTATTTATCCAGCACTCCACTTTGGTAAAGTTCTGTTCCGCAATTCAGCGCTGTTTGCCCGCCAAATGCCAGCAAAATACCATCAGGCTTTTCTTTCTCGATAACTTTTTCCACAAAAAAGGGCGTTATCGGAAGAAAATAAACTGTATCCGCCACGCCCTCTGAAGTTTGAATAGTTGCAATATTGGGATTTATGAGCACCGTATTGATGCCTTCTTCCCGCAAAGCTTTTAAAGCTTGTGAGCCCGAGTAGTCAAATTCACCTGCTTGCCCAATTTTTAAGGCTCCTGAGCCTAACAGAATAACTTTTTTAATTGATTTGTCCATTTGGATGATCTTCTTTATTTATTTTGAAACCAATTTTTCGTATATATACAAGTTTCCAATCTCCACACTGCGGCAGAAATCTTGTAAGTAAGCTAAGTAATTAAGTGATTTGTTGATTTGAAGTAAATCAACGAATGAATTATGAAACCAAAAAGATAAGGAGTGTTTATACATTCACCGTTTTAGTTTGCAAATTTACATAAAAATAACCAATTTCAATCCTATTTTTAGGATTAAACTTAGAGTATAAAGAAGAATATTTGATAACTCCTTTGTTCTTAAGGGAAAGTTTTTCTTAACTTTGCCCGTAGATAAAGTGGTAAAGAATTTATTGTAATGTTTACCATGCTTACTTAAACAGACGAAAGCTCAATGAAAAAATTTAAAATTATCATTTGGATTGCAGTTGCCCTGCTTTTATTTATACTCATCGGATTTATTTATTCTACTTTTTTTCGGTCGAATTATGTAGGTTCGGGAAACAACACGCTGGGATTTCTGATTTTTGGATCTATTATCGGTGCTATTATCGCTTTCCTGATTTTCAAGCTTATCAACAAATCAAATAGCTCTAACAGTTCGACAAATGTTACGTCTCACACCGTTGTGGAAAGTATCCGCCGGGTGTTTAAAATAGTTGTGGCAGAAGGCCAGTTGAATGAGATTTACAATTACGAAAACACCAAAAAACTACTTAAATTCATCCCTTCTACCAAAAAAGCATTGGTTATCGTGAAGGCAAAAGTATTAATTGGATACGATATCGAGAAATGCAAATGGGAAGTGGATAGCGAAAACAAAAAAGTAAAACTTCTGGCTTTTCCAAAACCTGAAATTCTCTCACTTGATCCTGATTTTGATTATTATTATTTCGAAGACGATTTGTTTAACTTCATCAGCCGAAAAGATATTCAACTCATTCAGGAACTGGCAAAAGAACAGGTCAAAAAAGCCGCTTTACACAGCGGATTGATGAAAATTGCATCAATGCAAATGAAAACCTTGCTAACCGAAATGGTAAACGCGAATAAATGGCAATTGGAAGGTGCAGAAAAAATTGATGATTACTATGTTTTACCCGATGATACCGAGAAAGCAGAAATCTCCATTGGCGACAACATAACATTATCAGAAGTAGAAATAAAGAAAGAAATTTGATTTACATTTCTGTTCTGGAGTTAAAAATAAGAAATCGGGTAGTTTATAAAACCACCCGATTTCTTCTCATAATAGTAATGATGACAAAAAGTTGTCTTTTTTATTATGACCAAAATTATTTTTTGGTCAAGTTACTTCTGTTTCTTAATGATATGTACAGCTTCGCCCAATACATCGGCACATGCTTCGAAAAGTGCTTCGGAATATGTTGGATGTCCGTAAATAGTTTTGATGACTTCGTCAACGGTAATTTCCATTTCCATAAGCAGTGATGCCTGTTGGATTATTTCGGCAGCGGCAGGCCCAACGATGTGAATACCGAGGATTTCTCCATATTTGCTGTCAGCGATAACTTTCACGAAACCGTAGTTATCTCCCGATGCCATGGCACGACCGTTAGCAGCAAAATCGAAACGACCAATACGAATATCGTATTTTTCACGAGCCTCTTCTTCGGTCAGACCGACCATTGCCACTTCGGGATGAGTATAAACTACCGATGGCGCAGAATGCAGTTTTAGTTCACGATGATTGCCTTTTACAGCATTATCAGCAGCCACTTCTCCCATTCGGAATGCCACGTGTGCCAACATTTTAATAGCGTTTACATCGCCGGGGGCGTAAATTCCTTTTACGCTGGTTTCCATATATTTGTCAACCTTAATGCGACCGCGTTCCATTTCAAACTGGATTTCGCCTATGCCCTCCATATCAGGCAAACGTCCAATAGAAATAAGCACTTTATCGGCAATAACAGACTCACCACCTTCGGTTTTAACTTCCACTTTGCCCTTTTTATCAGCAATTTCAGTAATTTTTGTAGAAGTCATTATCTTCACACCTCTCTTTTTCAGCAGCTTGGTGAGTAATTCCGATGCTTCACCGTCAACAGCCGGAATAATTCTGTCCATCATTTCGATAACAGTAATTTTTGTTCCAAGCGCTTCAAAAGCCTGTGCCATTTCTATACCGATAACTCCTCCACCAATTACAGCAAGGGTTTCGGGTAACACTTCCAGTGCCAACAAATCATCGCTGGTAAGAACATTGGGATTATCAACTCCCGGGATATTTATTCTGGATACTTTGGAGCCTCCGGCTAAAATAATCTTATCACCCTTAATTACCGTGGAATCATCAACTACCACATCTTTATTCTTGTTGATTTTGGCAACTCCTTTAAAAATATCCACTTTATTGCTTCGCAGCAGCGCTTCCACCCCACTCGTCAGTTTTTTTACTACCGTGTTTTTGTGCTGCACCACTTTGGGCATGTCTATTTTGTAGTTTGTGCTCTCGAAAATAATACCTCGTGATGCGGCCATTTCCATTCCTTGGATAATTTCACCACTTTTGAGATAAGCTTTGGTGGGAATACATCCTAAATTGAGACAGGTTCCACCGAATTCTTTTTTCTCAACAATGGCTACTTTTGCACCGTGCTGCGCAGCGCGAATTGCAGCCACGTATCCGGCAGGTCCTCCACCAATAACAATTACATTGTAGGAGTCTTCAAGTCGTGTCATGGATTTATCCACAACATCTTCTTCCACCGGTTTTTTTTCTACTTCCTGCGGAATGATTTCTTCGCCTTCCTGTCCGATATAACCGATAATTTCCGTTACCGGAACGGTATCTCCATCGTGACGAAGAATTTTCAGCAACACACCCGATGCTTCCGCTTCGAGTTCCATGCTGGTTTTATCGGTCATGATCTCGAGGATAATTTCACCTTCGGTTACAGGATCGCCTTCTTTCTTTAACCATTTTACAATTTGCCCTTCGGTCATATCGATTCCGGCTTTGGGCATAATAATTTCGTGAGCCATATTTTAATTTACGATTTACGATTTTTGATTTACGATGTAGAGACGCGATGCATTACGTCTTTAAACAACGTTAAATTAATAATGATAACGGATTTTCGAGTAATTGCTTCAGATCCGTCATGAATTTTGCAGCAGTAAGTCCGTCGATTATGCGATGATCGCTTGTGAGACTGATCTTCATTATCGGACGAATAACCGCTTCACCGTTACGGGCAACAATTGTATCTTTTGTTGATGAAACACTCAAGATTGCTGCATTAGGTTGATTGATAATCGCCGTAAAATGCTCTACGCCATACATTCCCAAATTGCTGATAGTGAATGTGCTTCCGGTTTGCTCGTCGGGCATAAGTTTTTTTGAGAAAGTGCGCTCAGTAACATCTTTTAACGATACCACTAACTCACTCAACGACATTTTATCGGCATTTTTTACTACCGGAACCAACAAGCCTTCATCCAAACCTACCGCCATTCCCAAATTCACGTAATTGTGGAAAGTAATTTCAGTAGCCTCGTTGTTCAAACTTGCATTGATATACTTATGTTTCATCAACGTTTTTACTACAGCATATGAGATTAAATCGGTAACGGTAAGCTTCTTATCTGTTTTTTCCTTTATAGGATCCATCAACTTCTTGCGTAATTCCAGCAACTCGGTCATATCTATTTCCCAAGTTTGAATAAACGAAGGAATTGAGAAATAACTTTCCGACATGCGTTTTGCAATTATCTTGCGCATCATGCTCAATGGAACGGTTTCGGTATCGGCAGTTTCTTCTACTTTAACAGGTAAACCGGGTTTGCCCTCAGCCGGCACCACATGCAATTGCTTGCTTATTTTCGAAAGAATTTTCGGTGCAGCGGTTGCTTCGGCAAAATCATCACGGGTAAGGCGTGCTTTGAGTTCCGGATCAGAAATGAGTAGCAATACATCGTCTTTTATTACTTTATCGTTGTGTCCCGTACCTCTGATACCTGTTAAATCTATGTTGTGAGCTTCCGCGATTCTGCGTGCAAGAGGCGAAATGTGAACTTTACCCTGAAAATTCCATCCGGCAACGTCTTCGATGTGAATACGCCCTTTGTAACCGGTTCCGGTTACGTTGGAGAGCATAACTTTCATACGACGCGCCAACGCTCTTGCTGCAGGGGTTGCTCTTATTAATTGTCTTTCTTCCATTCTTTTCGATTCTAGTTCGATTGTCAATCGTAAAGACGGTGCGCGCACCGTCTCTACCCGAATTATCGATTATTGACCAATTTCAGAATATATTTTTTAATCCTTTCAACGGTTGGCAGCATGGCTGCTTCGAGTTTTGCGTTGTAAGGAATAGGAACGTCTTCTGCCGCTAATCGCAGAATACGACCATCGAGGAAGTCGAAGGCATCGCTTTCGGCAATCATTGCGGCAATTTCACCGATGAATCCACCGGTTTTGTGCGCATCGTTAACGAGCAACACACGACCGGTTTTTTTCACCGAATTAAGAATAGCTTCTTTGTCAAGCGGCATCAATGTTCTCAAATCAACCACTTCTACGCTTACGCCTTCGGCTTCCCGCACTTCGTCGGCAGCCTGCAATACACGTTCGAGCATTCTTCCATACGTAACAACAGTTACGTCTTTGCCCTCTCGTTTAAGTTCGGCTTTGCCCAAAGGAATGGTAAAGTCGGGATCGAGAGGAACTTCTCCTTTCATGTTGAACTGCGCTTTATATTCAAGGAAAATAACGGTGTTATTGTCCCTGATAGCGGATTTAAGTATTCCTTTAACATCGGCAGGTGTTCCCGGGGCGACAACCTTAAGTCCCGGAATATGCGTAAACCACGCTTCGAGCGACTGCGAGTGTTGTGCAGCAGCGCCCACGCCCGATCCTGCCGCGCAGCGGAAGACAACAGGTACTTGTCCTTTTCCGCCGAACATATATCGGGTTTTAGCTGCTTGGTTCACTATATTGTCCATCATATAAACGATGAAATCCATAAAAGTTACGTCAACAATGGGTCGCAAACCAGTCATTGCAGCACCGATGGCACAGCCGGAAATTGCGTTTTCGGAAATTGGGGTGTCGCGAACACGCTCTTTCCCAAATTCCTGAAGCATTCCCACCGATGTACCGAAGTCTCCGCCGAAAATACCCACGTCTTCGCCCATGAGAAATACGTTCTCGTCACGACGCATTTCTTCAGACATCGCCATAATAATGGCGTCTCTTACAGACATTACTTTAGTTTCGTTACTCATTATAATATATTGTATATTTTTTGTTCGTTTGTCGGGTTGTTCTGTAGTAAAGACGCACGGCCGTGCGTCTTTACACGTGATTTAATCTGCAAAAATATCTTCAAAGGCTGACTCTAAGGTCGGTTCGGGGCTTTCCATTGCAAATTTTACGGATCCTTCAACCGCTTCCATCGATTTGCGGTCTATTTCGTCTAACTCTTCTTCAGTAGCCAGATTATTCCCTACCAAGTAGTTTTTGTAAGCAACAATCGGATCTTTTTTCTTCCACTCATCCACTTCTGCTTTGGTGCGGTATTTTCCGGGATCGGAAGTTGAGTGCCCGTGCCAACGATATGTGAGTGATTCAACCAAAACAGGACCATTTCCACTACGAACGTAATCTACTAGTTCAACAAACTTGTTGTAAACTGCCAATAGATCATTCCCGTCTTCTATAAAATGACCGGGAATACCGTATGAACAGGCGCGTTGGTAATTATAATCTACGTTTATAACACTTGAAATGGGTGTGCTGATTCCGTAAAAATTATTGATGGAATAGAAAATAACCGGCAGTTTCCAAATAGAAGCCATATTTAGTGTTTCGTGAAAAGTACCTTCGTTGCAAGCGCCATCACCAAAACAGCACATTACGATTTTCCCGGTTTTCTTCATTTTCTGTGTCAAGGCAGCTCCAATAGCCATTCCCATTCCACCGCCCACAATTCCGTTGGCACCAAGATTTCCTTTATCGAGATCGGCAATGTGCATTGATCCGCCTTTTCCTTTACAGGTACCTGTGGCTTTTCCCATAATTTCGGCCATCATCTCGTTCAAGTCTATTTCCATAGCAATGGTTTGACCGTGTCCGCGGTGGTTGGAGGTAATTAAATCGCCTTCCGAAAGTGCGGCAATTGCACCCACATTAGCTGCTTCTTCACCTACCGAAAAATGTGTCATTCCGGGAACTTGTCCCCTTTTCACCATATAATTTACCTTTTCGTCGAAATTACGAATGTCACACATTAACTTATGCATGTGTAGCAATTTCTTCTTGGGTATTTCTAAATTTTTTTCTGCTTTTTTAGATTTTGCCATAATATATTTAGTTGTGATTTTTAACCAAAAACGTTATACATCGTAAGTCACTAACAATAACATTTTCGAATAATAATTGTTTAAACATATAACAATCTTTTTTTCTGTAGTTGAAAAAGTTGACTGAATCTTGACTCTGTGATTTCTGCACAAAGTTATTTAGAATTGTTTTAAACAGCAAGCAAGTTTGGTTTATTTAACTTTTGGGAATAGAATAAAACTGTTTTATAGGCAAAATCTATTTATCAAATTGTCAGCCGACGAATCAGTATGACAAAACGAAACGATGATTTTACTTATAAGACAACTGCTCAGTTTTTGGTTTTCGGAAAGGTGATAAGGAAAAGTAAGCCGCCCTCGGGACGATTTTTGGCTACGATATTGCCTTTGTGTAACAATACTGCATTTTTAACAATTGATAATCCCAACCCCGAACCACCTGTATCGCGCGTTCGGCCTTCATTTACCCGATAAAATCGTTCAAAAATTTTCACCAAGTGTTTTTCTTCCACGCCAATGCCATTATCGTGAAATTCAAAATACACGGCATCGTCAGATTCCATATAACATCGTATCGTAATTTGAATAGTTTCACCCGCGTAAGCAATGGAATTATCAACAAGATTGCGAAAAATAGAATATAAAAGTGTACGGCTACCGTAAATAATCACGCCATCTGCCACATCTATATTGAATGTAATGTTTTTTTTGTGAAATATATCAGATAAATCAGAGCCTAATTCATCAAGAAGTGGCTTCATGTAAACCGGTTCTCTAATAAACCTGTCGGCTGCCTCTTCTATTTTAGTCAACATGCTGATATCCTGAATTAATTCCGATAATCGAATAGTTTGAACGTAAGCACGATCTATGAAAGCTTGTTGACGAGCTATATCTTTTGGGTTGAGGCTGAGAATTGTTTCCAAATAGCCTCGAATACTTGTGACGGGGGTTCGAAGTTCGTGAGCAATATTGTTGGTTATTTCTTGTTTCAATAAGCGTCGTTTCTCAGCTTTTGTGATGTCACTTATGTAAATCTCAAAATTTTTATCTTCGAATATAATTACTCTTATATTGAATTGTTTTCCACTTTTTTCGATTCGCGTAGAAAAAACATTTTCCGAACGGTCTGTTGAGTCAAGAAACGTTACGATCTCTTCAAAATTGGAATCGGAAAACAGGTATTCGTCTTCCAATACGGGTTTATCCACAATAATGTTCAGAAATTGCAAAAAGTGTGAATTGGTGTATATTTTCTTTCTCTCTTCAGAAAAAATAGCAATGCCTTCTTCGGAATACTGAAAATGTTGAATAAGTTTTTCTCGCTCTAACGCCAGTTTTTTTCTATTTTCTTTCAATAAATTGTAGTTCTCCACAATTTCGGCACTTACCTCTCCTACTTCATCATCGGGAAACTGGAATGCTGTTTTTACCGGTTTTTCATTTTTAAGGTTGACGGCAAACTCTTTCAATTCTTTAATCGATTTAGAGAATTTATTGGCAAAGTAAAACATCATCAACACAGAAACTATGAAAAACAAGAGGATGAAATACATAAAGCTATTTTTGGAATTGAGAAATGGTCTCACTTCCACTTCATAAGGCAAGGCAACGCGAATGAAGTATTTGCCTTCGTAATTGTTAGCATAATATAAATAACGTATGTAATTGCTATCCGACATTCGGATGTTTGATCCGCTGCCGAAACCTATAGCTTTCTGGATTTCGGGACGATCTATGTGATTGGTCATTATTCGCTTATCCAGCAAATTGTCGTACACAACTACGCCCGCTTTATCGATTATGGTTAAACGCAGATTATCGGGCAAATAAGTTATTAATTCATCCAGTTGCGGCATAGTATCGGAAAACGCAATGTTTTTGCCTTCGATATACCGATGGATGAAATCGGCATTGCTATCGAGCATGTTTTCAAGGCTTCTTGTGCGCTCGTATCTAATTTGCTTTTGCTCAAACAGAATGATTCCTACCGTAAAAATTGCAATTATTACGAAGAAATATAGTAAAATTCTTTTTCTGTATGATAGCCGGAATTTCATTCTGCAGCTTTAGGGTCTAAATTCAAATAATATCCAAATCCTGAGCGATTTACAATGATTGACGCGTATTCGCCTAACTTTTTGCGGAGACGGGTAATGTGCACATCAACGGTTCTGTCGAGAACAAATTCATTATCGCCCCAAACCTGATTTAAAATCTCACTGCGCGTATAAACGTTTGGTGAAGTTTGCGACAGGAGCGAAAGAATTTCAAATTCTTTTTTCGTGAGCGAAACTTCAACATCGTCAATAATAACCCTGTTATTAAGAATATCGATAGTTAAACCTTCATATTGCCACAACGTTTGCGATGTTTTTTTACTTGAGCCGGCTCTTTTTAGCACCGATTTTACTCGTGCAATTAACTCTTTCACAGAAAATGGTTTAGACATATAGTCATCGCCACCCAAAGAAAAACCGGTTAACATATCGTTTTCGGTATTTTTCGCCGTTAAAAATATAATAGGAACCGTTTTTTCCTCTTTTCTAAGCCACTCAGCCATTTTAAAGCCCGACATTCCTCCCATCATAACATCTAAAATAATTAAATCGTGCTTGTCTGTGAGGATTGACAACGCTTCTTCTGCCGAATTTGCTAAATCTACTTTATATCCTTCGTGTTCCAAGTTAAACTGAAGAATATCGCAAATATCTTTTTCATCGTCAACTACTAAAATTCTTTCTTCCATAATTAACAAAATTGATTTTATTGATTCTCCTCTTCATCTTTTTTAAAAGGCAATGATTTTTTTAGTCCTTTATCATGCCGCACATCTTTTCCTTCGAGCAGGAAAATAGCCGATTCTGCTATATCAACCGCTTTATCACCAATACGCTCAATGTAATAAGCAATATTATTGAGATTGACAATATTAATAAGCATTTGATAGTTTGTGGTTTTTTCTTGAAATCCTTCTGCCAGCTTACGTTCCATTTTTCGCTCCATTTTGTCCACTTTATCGTCCATGAGAATAGTGTTGTATGCCATTTGATTACTTGCTCCCGAAACCGCAAAAACGGCATTTTTCAGCATTTCATCGGTATGCACAAGCATCTTGTTGGTTAGCTTTATGTAGGTTTCAAAACCTTCGAGCGAAAAATCAATTTTCTTTAACGATTCAGCAATATTTTGAATAAGATCTCCCACCCGCTCCATGGAAATGGTCATATCGTAATAAGCCATTATTTTTCTTAAATCGATAGCCATGGGATTGAAAAACATAATGCTATTGATAACCTTTTCTTTAATTGTGATATCTAAGGAGTCAATGATTTTCTCATTTTTTTTCATCAGAGCAAATAACTCTTCGTTTTTATCGTTTAATAGATGCTGAGAATTTGTTAATTGCTCCAATACAATTTCAGATAAAAGTTGAAAATCGCTTTGTAACTGGGCAAAATATTTCTCCTTTATACTGGTGCCCGATGGATTTAAAAGACTATCGCTTCCTTCGTTATATGATTCCATGATGACAGTTTTTACAGAATTAATTTCATTTACAAAGATAACCAACTATCCGAATACTCCGGTCAGGTATTCTTCGGTTTTTTTATTCTTGGGTTTGGTGAACATTTGGCGCGTGTCTCCATATTCAATCAAGTCGCCCAAGTACATAAACATGGAGTTGTCCGAAATTCTTGCCGCTTGCGACATGTTGTGCGTAACGATAAGAATGGTATATTTCGTTTTCAAATCCAGCAATAACTCTTCAATTTTATTGGTAGATATCGGATCAAGTGCCGATGTTGGCTCATCCATCAACAGCACTTCCGGCTTCAATGCCAAAGTGCGGGCAATGCACAAACGCTGCTGCTGTCCACCCGAAAGAAACGAGCCACGCTTAGACATCACCTCTTTTACTTCGTCCCAAAGCGCAACAGAAATCAAGCTTTGTTCCACGATATCATCTTTCTCTTTTTTACTTAACCGGATGCCGTTGAGTGAATATCCAGCCAACACATTATCGTAAATACTCATCGTGGGAAACGGATTGGGTTGTTGAAAAACCATTCCTGCCAACCGGCGCACTTCCATCGGATTCATTTGCAGCACGTTTTTTCCTTTCAGGAATATTTCGCCCATTGTTTTTACATTGGGATATAAATCATGCATTCTATTAATTGCACGTAACAATGTACTTTTCCCACATCCCGATGGTCCCATAATTGCCGTGATGGTATTGGGGTATATATCAGCAGAAACCTCATTTACTGCATTTTTCCCTGCTACATACGAGACCGATACAGAATTTAATTTTAAAATGGGCTCTCTACCCGTATTTTCTATATTTTCCATTTCCGTGCTACAATTTTCGCTAACCAGTTTAAAAGAAATATAATAATAAGAAGTAATAATGATGTTGACCAAATTAAATCGACTAAATTAGGATCGTTATAAAAATCCCAAATTAAAAGTGGCATGGCGCTTGTCGGCTGCATAACATTCCAGTTTACGATTGTTGCGCCCAAAGCCGTGAGCATTAGCGGAGCCGTTTCGCCCATTACACGGGAAATGGAGAGTAAAATTCCGGTGAAGATACCTCCAAATCCCGATGGGATTAATATTTTAAACACCACGTTTATATACGATGAACCCAACGCTAATCCGGCTTCTTTATACGAGCGAGGCAACATTTTCAGTGTTTCTTCGGTTGAGCGCACCACCATGGGCAACATCATTATTGTTAACGCCACGCTTCCTGCCAATGCAGAATATCCACCAAAAGGCTTCACAACCCACGCGTAAGCGATAATTCCAATAACAATCGAGGGCATTCCTTGCAGCAAATCGGTTAAATAGCTGACTAATTTAGCGAACCTTTTTTGCGAATTTTCAGAGAGATAAATTCCAATAAGCAATCCCAAAGGAATGGTTAGCAGAATGGCTACGCCAACAATGAGGATTGATCCGGTTATTCCGTTCAAAATTCCTCCGGGAATAGGTTCGTTGTTAGCGTGTGCCAGCATGGCATCCATTGATGAAGGAGCAACTTCGGTAAATAACTGTAAATTAAAGTTTTTGTATCCTCTTGATACTACCTCCCACAGAATAAAAAACAAAGGAAGCATGGATAAAAACGATAATGTGCAAACAAGAATATAAACCAACTTATTCTTGCTGTTTCTGTAACTTATGCTTGTTTGTTTTCTTCCCGTCATGCTCTCGACATGTGTTTCATTATCAATTTAGCTACAAAATTAATGATTGCCGTAATTATAAAGAGCAGCAATCCGATAGCTATCAACGAACTCAATTTTATTCCATCGGCTTCACCAAATTGATTGGCAATAATACTTGCCATGGTGTTTCCCGTGTCGGCTAATCCTTTGGGAATATTATTGGTATTTCCGATAAGCATGGTTACCGCCATTGTTTCGCCCAACGCCCGCCCAAGAGCCAAAATGTAAGCCGCCACAATTCCCGAACCCGCCACGGGCAGACTGACGTGTTGAATAACTTCTATTCTTGTGGCACCTAAGCTGTAAGCACCTTCTTTTAAATTGTTGGGAACCATCGAAAGAAACTCGCTGCTCAACGAGGATGCATAAGGAATAATCATGATTGCCAGCACAATGGATGCCGTGAAAATTCCGAATCCCTGAGAGTTAATTCCCAACTCGATAGTCAGCGGACGTAACATATAAAATCCCCACAAACCATAAACAATGGAAGGGATTCCGGCAAGTAAATCGACAATTGAACCCACAACGGATGAGATTTTAGTTCCCTTGAAATATTCTCCATTGAATAATGCCACAGGCAATGAAAATAAAAGACAGATTAATAATGCAAAAAATGCTGTAAATAGTGTTCCTACAATAAAAGATAATGCACCGTACTCTTCGGTTGCTGATCTTGGATCCCATTCGGAATTAGTAATAAATTCCCAAAAACCGTATTCTCCAAAAGCCTGAGATGCACCACCGATAAGAGCGTAAACTATTCCGGCAGTAAGCAACAAAACGCTTGCTGAAGCAACAAATAGAAGCAATTTAAAAAGCTTATCTTTCATTTCAATTAATTGTAAGCGAATCTGTTGTTAAACTGGCTTCGTCTAATTTGTGAGAAGATAAAACTTTACCGCTATAATGAATTTCGGAAATAAGCTTTCGGGTTTTCATTAATGCTTGTTCAGACAGTGGAGCGAAGTTGATTTGTGCTGCCACGCGCTGTCCTTCAGGCGTAAGCATATATGCGAGTAAATCGATTAAATCTTGAGCATCTTTCTCAGTTCTATTGCCATATTGTTGGTCTTTATAAACCAAAATCCAGGTTAAAACACTTATCGGATAAGCATTGGGATCAGCAGAGTTGGTGAGCGTAATGCGCATATCATCGGGCAAATTAATATTAGCTGCCGAAGAAATTGTTTCGAGCGTAGCGGCTACATAATTACCTGCCTTATTTTTCAGTTTTGCCATGGGAAGTTTCAATGTAAGCGCGTATTCAGAACCAATATAACCAATAGCTCCTTCGGTTTGCTGAACAATTCCCGCCACACCCGGATTTCCTTTTGCGGCAATTCCGGCACTCCATTTCAAGGCTTTGCCTTTTCCCATATCTCGATTCCATTCATCGCTAACTGAACACAGGTATTCTGAAAAGTTGAATGTTGTGCCACTTCCATCGGATCTGTACACGGATGTTATTTCTAAATCGGGTAAATTAATATTCGGATTTTCTTGTGAAATTCTCGCATCGTTCCATCTCGTAATGTTACCCATAAAAATATCTGCAATTAAGTCACCGTTTAATCGAAGGCTATCAACGCCTGAAAGTTTGTAAGCCATCACTACTCCACCCATACAAGTGGCGATATGAATCACTTCGGCTTGCATCGATTCTAATTCTTTTTCCGAAAGGAAAGCATCGCTCGCACCAAAATCTACCGATCGGTCGCGCAAGCTTCTAATGCCGCCTCCACTACCGATAGCTCCATAATTTACGGCAGTACCTTGGTTTTGTTTCATGTAATTACGAAACACGATATTGTAAAAAGGATAGGGAAAAGTGGCTCCGGCACCCGATATAACAACGTTGCCATTAGGCAAGGAATTCTTCTTACCACAAGAACCTAAAACAAGCACGATAAACGAAAACAGTAGTATTTTTTTCATCTATTACTCTGAGCCCGATTGTAAATTGTTACAAAGGTACTATTCTTATGTGACAAAACTACTGTTTTTTTGTTACATAATTGTTAAGATTATGGGCGGAAAATTGCTTGAAAAACCTGTTTTTACTCTTAGAAACTGTTTTGAATCCATCAAAAGTCGGATAGGTTTTTACAAATCTTATTTTATTCTTATTTTTCTGATTCTTTCAGACCGTTTTTTTAATATCCTCAGATAAAGTCTGTAACCATTAAGAAGTTAAGTATAATCAAAATAAGATTTGACTACTACATAAAGCGCACAAATAACAATGATTTTAAAATGCAAGATATAATTTTTCACAATTTTGCAAATTATTTGCTTTTATTCTGTTGCAAAGGCTTTGCCTAAAAGTGACATTAGACTATATTTGCAGCAAAATTTGAAAATAAAATGTCTAGAAAAAATTTATTATTTGTGTTTTCTTTGTGCGTTTTTGCTATTCTACAGGCATGCAACACTAATCAAAGCTACAATAAACTCCAAGACGGTGACTTGCTGTTTATTGTAGGTAAAAGTAAGTCGGAGCAAAATGATGCTATAAAAAAAAGTACATCTAAAAAAGATGAAATTCCTTTTTCTCACGTTGGTATTGTAAAGTTTGTAGAGAAAGATGTATATGTAATAGAAGCCACTACTTCCGATGGAATTATTCAAACCCTGCTATACGAATTTATGCAAAAAGCCGAAAAACAAAAAGGAAAACCGCTGGTTGCTGTGGGAAGAGTAAAACCAGAATTTCAATACATTGTTTCACTTGCTGTTGAGAAAGCCGAAGAACAATTGGGAAGACCTTACGATTACGCATACGAAGAAGGAAATGATGCATATTACTGTACCGAACTTGTTCGTTTCACTTATTTAGATTCTTTGCGAAATCCGATCTTTCCGGCTCTTGCTATGACATTTAAGAACAAAGAAACCGGAGAAACAGAAGCATACTGGGAAAAACATTTTGCAGGACTTCAACTGGAAATTCCCGAAGGAAAACCGGGAACAAATCCCGTGGATATGTCAAAGTCATCAATTATTGATATTGTTTATAAATACTATTAGCAATTCATGAGGTATATATTATATTTTCTCATCTCTATTTTCATTCTTACCACTTGTCAAACAAAGAATGAGAGCGGTATCGCTACGCAAAAGATGAATATTGAGATGTTGGCAAACGACATCACAATTCTTGCCGCCGATAGCATGGAAGGCCGTGCACCTTGCACAGCAGGAGAAGTGCGAACCATCAACTACTTGAAAAGAAGAATGAAAGAAATTGGTCTTGAGCCGGCTTTTAACAATAATTATTTTCAGGAAGTTCCGTTGGTGAAAATTTCATCAAATACGCCCAATTCCATTGTAATAAACGATGAACAGAGAAGTTTGAATTTCGAAAATGGAACCGGAATCAGTCTTTGGAGTCCTGTTCTCACTCCTGAGATTTCTCTTACCAACAACGAAATTATTTTTCTGGGTTTTGGAATTGATGCTCCTGAAAACAATTGGAACGATTTTAACGATATAGACGTTACCGGAAAAACCATTATGGTATTCGTAAACGATCCGGGATTCTATACGGAAGATTCAACTCTTTTCAACGGAAAAAGCATGACTTATTACGGCAGATGGACGTACAAATTTGAAGAAGCCGAACGAAAAGGCGCTGCCGGATGTATCATTATCCACGAAGACGAAGCTGCCGGTTACCCGTGGGCGGTACCTGCAAGCCACGCCACCAATCCCGAATATTACCTGAACGATGCTTCGCTTCGCGAAATGAATTGTAAAATTCGCGGCTGGATAAGTCAATCGTCGGCTCGTGAACTTCTGTTCCGTTCGGGATTCGATTACGATTCATTAAAAACTGCTGCAACAAATCGGGATTTCACACCCGTTTCACTTAACGCAAAACTGAACGTTACTATCCACAATTCGTGGAAAGAATGCACTTCTCACAACGTGGCAGGTGTGTTGGAAGGAAAAGCCGCTCCCGATGAAGCTATCGTGTACGTAGCACATTGGGATCATTTGGGAATCGGACAAACAGTTAACGGCGATTCCATCTACAACGGCGCATCGGACAACGCAGCTGCTATGGCATGGTTGTTAGCCATTGCCGAAGAATTCAAAGCACATCCACAGACTGATCGTTCCGTGTTGTTTTTTATTCCCACTGCTGAAGAAGCCGGTTTGCTTGGAACATATCATTACGTCCAAAATCCTGTTTTTCCGATGGAGAAAACCGTTGCCGGATTTAATTCAGATGTAATTTTGCTTCTCGGAAAATTTAGCGACGTAACGGTTACTGGACTCAGACATTCTGAACTTGACGAATATCTGAAAACCGAAGCCAACAAACAAAATCGATATATCGCCAACGATCCGAATCCAGAAAACGGGATGTTTTTCCGTTCCGATCAGTTACCGTTTCTTAAACAAGGCGTTCCTTTTCTTTTTGCCAAAGGCTATACGCATCAGCGAGAGCTGGGCAAAGAAGCAACGTTACAACAAATAATCCATTACTGGAAAAATGTTTATCACAAACCATCGGATGAATTTGTGCCGGAACGTGATAAATTAGACGGACTTTTCGAGGACGCACAACTATTTTTCAGCATTGGTTATCGGATTGCCAACGAGAACACTTATCCGCAATGGTACAGAACTTCTGAATTTTATAGAGAAAGGTAATCAAAAATGTTGTATTTTTGCTCCCTTAAAATCAATAATCCACTTGATGAAAAAATTATTCGTAAGCATAGTTTTAGCAGTTTTCTTTCTGGTGCCTCAAACAGTATCGGCACAAGCAGTTAACAATCCCGCCGTTCAACCGGATTCCATAAGTGAAACAACCTGGGTTCAGAAAATAGAAAATTGGTATGAAAACAATATGAATTACGGCAGTATTACTGCTTTAATGACCATTGAAAGTTCATTTATTCCCTTTCCTTCCGAAGTGGTTATCCCCCCGGCGGCATACATTGCCAGCAAACCGGGAAGTCATCTGAATATCTTTTTGGTCGTGCTTTTCGGCACTCTGGGAGCATTGATAGGAGCCTATATAAATTATTTCCTTGCTCTTTGGCTGGGAAGACCTATTGTTTACAAAATAGCCGACAGTAAATTCGGCAGGTTATTGCTTTTGAGTAGTGAGAAAATACAAAAGGCCGAAAATTACTTCAACAAACACGGTAAAGTCTCTACGTTCGTTGGACGTTTAATTCCCGGAATCCGGCAACTTATCTCCTTACCGGCAGGATTAGCCCGGATGAATCTGCTGCCTTTTACCATTTATACGGTTTTAGGTGCCGGAATCTGGAATATCATATTGGCATTAGTAGGATATATCGCCCACGGACAAGCTGATCTGATTAACGAATATAGTCATGAGTTGAGTTACATTATTCTTGCACTGCTAATTTTAGTTGTTTTCTATTTTGTTATTCGTTATTTTATCAGAAAGAAAAGAAAAAAATCACCAGAGGAAGAAACAGTTTAAATGGCAGAATTTAAAA
Organism: Bacteroidia bacterium; assembly: GCA_030538215.1. Lineage (GTDB taxonomy): Bacteria > Bacteroidota > Bacteroidia > Bacteroidales > Dysgonomonadaceae > Petrimonas. Next base: position 21,223 of record JAUNUM010000010.1, on the reverse strand, counting down.
AACGACACGGTCATCTGGCGTTAATTGTTTCAAGCATTGTTTTCGGTTTAAATATACCCATTGCACGAACTATTATTCCCGATATTGTGGATCCGTTCTTGATGACGTTTTTTCGGATGATGGGCGCAGCTACACTGTTTTGGGTAGCTTCGCTTTTTACGAAAAAAGAATTCGTTCCACGAAAAGACCTTCTTCTCTTCTTCCTTTCTGCGGTTTTAGCAATTGTGATTAATCAAACGTTTTTTATTGTTGGATTATCCAAAACTTCACCCATCGATGCTTCGCTGGTTGTTACCTTGTCGCCCATTATCACCATGCTGCTGGCTGCAATTTTCATAAAAGAGCCTATCACGTGGTTAAAAACTATTGGTGTGCTAATTGGTGCTTCCGGTGCATTGGTGCTTATTTTGAGCAGTTCGCAAACGAGCGCAAGCGGAAATTTCATCGGTAATATGTTCGTTTTATTTTCCGTTACATCATATGCGCTTTATTTAACGCTATTCAAAAATCTGATTTCACGCTATTCGCCGATAACTTCCATGAAATGGATGTTTCTGTTTGCCACTATTCTGACTTATCCTATGAGCCATAAAGCGATTGTAGAAACCAACTTTGCTGCTTTTGATGTAAGTGTTTATTTACGGATTGGTTTTGTTGTAGCGCTCGCTACATTTTTCACATATATGCTTATCCCTATCGGCCAAAAAACGCTGCGCCCAACTACCATCAGCATGTACAATTATTTGCAGCCGATTACTGCTTCTTTTCTCGTTGTTGCAATCGGAATGGACAGGTTTGGATGGGATAAAATCATTTCAACCGTTCTTGTTTTCACGGGTGTTTATATTGTTACACAGAGTAAATCTCGTGTACAACTGTATAAAGAGAAAATACTTCGAGGTTAAGAAAGAAAATGATTTTTTTACGTCAATAAATGTATTTCAATTGCCGGATTACGCTTTTTCAACTCATCCAAAAAAACCTTCATATCCGTTTCGGATAAACACAAAATTCTATCGCCCCGCAGTCCGTCACGGTTATAAACGAGAATAGCTTCGTTTTTTGACTTTTGAGTTACACGAATAATCTGGGTAACAGAGATCGGTTTAAAAGCTTTACCAAAGAGACACAAAACATCCAACATTTCATTTTTTGTTAACCGATATTCACGTGGGCTAAACAGAACAATACCTGATGCTGCAAAAACACTTAAAAGCAGATAATATTCTTTACTGAGAATCATCCAAATAGCACTTCCGATAATTAATAAAGAGATTACAACATACAGAATATGTTCTATTTTTGTCTTATAGACTTTGTATCTTTTCTCCATGATAATTGCGATTAGATATCCACAAAGATAGAAATTATTCTCAAAAAAATCTTAAAGCAGATTGTTTTTCAGAAATATGAAAGAGTATGTAACACTAAAATCTTGAGCATTTCTCTACATCACCGCAAACTTTAAACAAACCGGTTTATTAATGGAAATATTTTGCTGCGTATCAATCAATAATCCTGTTTGGTTATCAATTTTGAAAATCTGAATTACATTATCGTCCCGATTTGCCACCAGCAATAATTTTCCGTTGGGCGTAATCACAAAATTGCGAGGATGTTTTCCGGTAGGTTGATAACCTACTTTGGTAAGTGTCCCATCGTCTTGATTAATAGAAAATATGGCTACGCCATCTTCTTTTATTCGATTGGATGCGTACAGAAATTTTCCGTCCGGTGAAACGTGAATATCGGCGCTTCCGCGCGAGCCTTCCACGGAATCGGTGGCAATAACTTGCTTTTCTTTTAAATCGCCTTCGTCGTAATCATACACGATAACATCGCCCGACAGCTCACCCAACACATAAAAATAGTTGCCACCGGGATGAAAATCAAAATGGCGCGGTCCTGTTCCCGCGGGAGTAGAGAATTCTTTCAGACTTGTTTCTGAAAGTGCCGGCTGTCCTTCGAAAACCGAACCAATGGCGTTGTAACGATAAATTTTATCCGCTCCCAAATCGGTGGCAAACAAGAATCTTTCATCCGGAGAAAATCGAATGCTGTGCAGGTGTGAACTTTTCTGTCGAGCAGTATCATCGGGTTCAAAATTTAATACTTGATTGACTGGTAATAACGTTCCGTCATCTTTCACCTGAAACGATGAAATGCTTCCACTGCCATAGTTTGCTGTGAGAACACTCTTTCCGGCTTTATCAACTTCAATATAACACGGACCGGAACTTTCGGTATTGCTCGAATTAAGCAGTTGGAGCACACCTCTTTTCTTATCAAATGCAAAAGCATGAGCGGCACTATTTTCATCACCGTTCTCTCCTACCGAGTAAACAAACTTCTCATCGGCGCTCACCACCAGATACGAAGGATTTATCACTTCTGTCAAGCTGAGAGAATCTGCTTTTCCGGTTTCCGTATCAAATTTATACACGTAAATCCCTCTGCTTCCTTCATCAGAAGTATAAGTTCCTACCAGCAAAAACATATCGTCGGGGGTTGCCGCTGCAATCTTTTTCTCGTTTATATCCATATCTTCTTTTTGTGCCTTTTTGTTGTTGCACGCTCCAAACAGAACGGTCAACACGAGTGCGAAAATAATTTTTCTATTCATTATTACAATTTATTATGGGAATTCTCCATTTATTCTATCCAAACGCTAAATTACATATTTTTACGAATATAACCATCACATGAAAAAACATTTGTGCGTTGTGTTGTATATTTGGCGAAGACTGCGTATTTTTGCAAACTATTTTGAACTAAAAACAAGAAGTATGCTAACAAAAATATTATCTGTTTCCGGAAAACCGGGCTTATATAAACTTATCTCTACCAGTAAAAATCTGAATATTGTGGAGTCGCTTCTCGATGGAAAAAGAGTTCCCGTTTATCTGACTGAAAAAGTGGTTGCCCTTAGCGATGTATCTATTTACACCACCGAAGAAGATGTTCCGTTGCGCGAAGTATTCCAGAAAATTAAAGAAAAAGAAAGTGGCGCAAAAACCGCTCTAAGCTCTAAATCGTCCAACAAAGAGTTTTTTAGTTATTTTGGAGAAGTGCTTCCCAACTACGATACCGATAAGGTGTATGCTTCCGATATCAAAAAATTGCTGAATTGGTATAACATACTTATCGACGGTAATATCGACTTTGAACAAGTAGAAGAAAAAACCGAAGATAATCCTGCCGAACCCGAAACGGAAAACGGAAAACAACGAAAAATAAAATAAATTGAACTCTAAGAATTTGCTCACTCGAACGGTAGCGGGAATAATTTATATTGCCGTTATTTTGATTGGTATTCTTGGGGGAAAATACTCTTTTATCTCTGTTTTCGGGGTGTTTTTGGCTGTTGGATTGTTCGAGTTTTACCGAATGGTCGAAAAAAACAGATCACATGCCATCAGTAAAGTTTTCAATATTGCATCCGGAGTTCTTATCTTTCTATCGGCATACCTTTATTTGGAAAACATTTGCAAAATAGCATTACCCATAATTTCCATATTATATTTGCTTATACTGTTTGTTTCGGTAGTTTTTACAAGTCAAAAAGATATACTTCACACTATCATCTATTCTGTTTTCGGGCAAATTTACATTACTGTGCCGCTTTCCACGCTAATGCTCATTTCCTATCAACATCAAACTCTCTCTAACACGTATTATTACGCTTTTGTGTTGGCTATTTTTGTTTTTATTTGGGTGAACGATACGGCAGCTTTTATGGTGGGATCGCTCTTTGGAAAACATAAACTTATTGAAAGAATTTCGCCAAAGAAAACCGTAGAAGGCTTTATTGGAGGCATTGTATTTTCGGTTTTAGCCGCCATTGTTCTCTCTTCTACTTTCTTCACCGATTACTCTTCCGCTTTTTGGATCGGTTTTGGTATTATTGCTGCACTTTTCGGTACGCTGGGCGATCTGTTCGAATCACTTATTAAAAGAACTTACGAAGTAAAAGATTCCGGCAGCCTTATTCCCGGACACGGAGGCATTCTCGACCGTATCGACAGCCTGCTTATTGCCATTCCCGCAATTTATATCTATCTTAGTATCATACTAGTTTCGTAATTTTTTTTACAAAAAAGCCTATTTTTAGTTGAACTTTTGAAGCCATCTCAACGTTTTAAATGCAGAGATATAACTTTTGTATGTTTTCCAATAAAACGAAGAATATACACTATATATTTCTTCAACTAAGAAATTGTTGTACCCTTAACACGCAATGAGATGAATAAGAAAGCAATTGGAACAAACGCCGGAATTATTTGGAGTTTGCTGAGCAACAGCGATAAATGGGATGCTTCTCAACTCATGGAAAAATCAGGTTTTATCGGAAATAGAAGTATATACCGCTATTGGTTGGCTGGCGCGCGAAAATAAGATTGAAATAGAAAAAAAAGCAAATAAACACTACTATTACCTTATTGTAGAGTATTACTTCTGATTCTTCCTAAAAAAGATATGGCAAAAACACAATAAAATTCCGAATTACAATCCACTTTTAAGTTTTATCGAGGTTGATATTTACGAAAGTTATTCCGATTTATCTTTGTCAAAGTTACTCGTAAATTACATTACTCCCCTATTTCTCAGCCTTTGTTGCCATTTCCAAGCAGAAGCTACGGTATCTTCAATGGTTTCTTTGGCTGTCCAGCCGAGCACGTTATTGGCTTTATCGGGGTTTGCCCAAATTTGCTCTATATCGCCTTCACGACGTCCTACAATTTTATAATTTAGCGGTTTGCCCGAAACTTTTTCAAAAACGTTAATTAATTCCAATACCGAAACACCCTTTCCGGTACCGAGATTGAAAATTTCTACTTTTTCATCCGATTTATCAGTAAGCATTCGCTCAATAGCTACCACGTGCGCTTTAGCCAAATCCACCACATTAATAAAATCACGAATACACGAACCGTCAGGCGTATTGTAATCGTTTCCAAAAACGCTTAATTGTTCACGAATACCAATTCCTGTTTGTGTAATATAAGGTACAAGATTTTGTGGAACACCAATAGGGAGTTCACCAATTTCAGCCGACGGATGTGAACCAATAGGATTGAAATAACGCAAAATAATACTTTTTATGGAGGCACCGGAATGAATAAAATCCTGAATAACTTCTTCGTTAATTTGCTTGGTGTTTCCGTAAGGCGATTCAGCAGGTTTTATGGGCGCATTCTCGTCTATCGGATTGTTATTGGGCTCACCGTAAACCGTGCAAGAGGAGGAAAAAACAATGCCCTTAACGTTGAATTCGGGCATCAGCTCCAATAAGTTTATTAACGAAACAAGATTATTCCTGTAGTACATTAACGGTTTTTGAACCGATTCACCAACAGCTTTGCTGGCTGCAAAATGGATAATACCATCAATTCCCGAATATTTTTCAAACAAATCTTTTAGTGCCGAAAAATCAACACAATCCAGTTTTTCAAAAATAGGTCGAATTCCTGTAATTTTAACAATCCCTTCAATTACATCTGCATTTGAATTGGAGAGATCATCGACTATAATTGCCTCATATCCTGCCTGTTGAAGTTCAACAACCGTGTGTGAACCAATATATCCGGTTCCGCCTGTAACAAGAATCTTTTTTGCCATAACAACGTATTTTCAACTTTAATTTAAGCTACAAAGTTAATAAATAACCCGTGATTTATTGACTTTTTTAATCGCTTCCTTTAAAAAACAAAGTACATTTGCAAAATTTTTACACGGATGCAAGAAATTTCAAAACTGCACAACGAAGCTGCACTAAGAACCCCGGAGTGGAAAAAGTTTCTTAACAAAAATAAGCAACGCTTAATGAAAATGGATAGAGAGATTGAACAACTGCACAACGAAGTTTCTTCAGAGATAGATTGTTTAGAGTGCGGAAATTGTTGTCGCTCTCTCGGTCCAATGATTTTGGAAAAAGATATTGACACCCTGGCAAAACAACTAAAAATGAAATCTTCGGACTTTATAAAAAAGTTTCTGCAAAAAGATGAAGACGGTGATTTTGTTTTTCAATCCATGCCTTGTCCGTTTTTAGGAAGCGATAATTATTGTTCCGTTTATGAAAATCGGCCAAAAGCCTGTCGTGAATATCCACACACCAATCGTAAGAAGTTTTATCAGATTTATAACTTAACTATCAAGAATGCTTCTACATGCCCCATCGCCTTCGATGTTTTAAATAGGTTGATGAAACTTTAATATTGAAAAGAAATTCAGTAGTTATTACATTAAAATACTTTAGACTTAAACCTTATCCGATACACAAAAAGAGAACTTTACAGAAAGATTATCGAATAAAAATTATCAATAAAATATATCCTAAATCAAAGATTTTTCCTATTTTTGTGTGAATCGTAAATAATGGAATATCAGGTTAAAACATATTACAATAAAGAGAGCCTCCCGCCTTTAAACGATGTGAAGTTCTTTCACTACGTGTCTTCTTTCGATTGGAATAAAAACATTTCACACTACAAGCCTCTAATGTTCATCGCTTTTCACGATAAAAAGCCTATTGCATCAATGTTTGCACTTATCATGCGCATCAATCGTTTTATACACGGTTCGGCTTTCAAAAGATGTTATATTTCGCAACAACCCGTTTTTTTTGACGAGGATATTAATAAGATTGAAGTGTTTGATTTGCTCATTTCTTCGCTTGTTAAAGAAGTAGAGAACAAAGTTTTTTTTATTGAATACCGAAATTTAAACGATGCTGTTTTTGGCTATAAAGGTTTTCGTGAAAACGGGTTTTATTCTGTTAAGTGGATAAACGTTAGAAATTCATTGCAACGAAAGCGGAAAATTTGGGAGCAATTATCATCAACTCGAAAAAATCAGGTCAACAAAGCCAAACGAAAAGGTGTTGTTATTGAAGAACTTACCTCGTACGAAAAGCTACACGAAATTTATAAACTGATAGCCAAGTCTAAAAACTGGAAAATATCGAATAAATTTCCACCTTATAAGTACTTTGTGAATTTTTTCAACTATTATATTACCGAGGGAAAAGGAAAAATACTAATCAGCCGTTATAATGAAAAAATTATTGGCGGAATCATTCTTGGATTTGAACAAAAAACAGCTTACGCGCTCTATTTTTGGGGAAAAGAAAAAAGCTACAAAACATATTATCCCACTGTTTTTACTATTTTCTCAGCCATGGAAATAGCTGAGAAAGAGGGATATGAGTTTTTTGATTTTATGGATTCGGGATACTTGAATATTAATGCCGGAAAGCCTCGTTTCCTGCTTCAATTTGGCGGAAAACCAAAAGCAACACGGCGCTGGTATCGCTTCAATTGGCGATTGCTAAATTTCTTTGCAAAAAAAATATACGATTAATAACCCAATAAAATTTATGATGTAAGAAACTGTTTTGAATTCGTCAAAAATCGGACAGGTTTTACAAATAATTTTATAAAAATTCAAGCACATTAGATGTTCAACTTTAAATAAAGTTAATAAAACACACTTTTTTACCACATAGTTTGGTTATAAATAAAAAGCATACTATATTTGTACTGTGTTTTTCATGGTATTAGATTTAAGGTTAACAATGGAGATTGGTTGTCGTGAGACAACCATTTTCTTTTTATAGCAGTTGATACTTTAAAACTATTCAATATTTTGATCTAAGACACAAAGCATTGTGTCTCTAAACGAAATCCAAATCCAAACTTTTTAGTGCTCGTCTTTGAATTCTTTCCACAAAGCGGAATAAATAATCTCTCTTGATTGATCGATTAGTGCAGAAATATCAACTTCAGATAAGTTTTCGGTAGGTATGGGTTTATGAATCACCAATTCCAATTTATGGGGTTTTAAGCGAAATGTTCCACGTTTTAATACATAGAAAGGACCGTTAAGTGTAAGCGGAACGATGGGCAATTTAAGATCGTATGCAATCTGGTAAGCTCCTCGTTTGAAACGCCCTAATTTTCCGGTTCGAGACCTTGCTCCTTCAGGAAATAACGTAATAGAAACACCGTTCACAATTTTCTTTTTAGCTTCATTAATTGTCTTAACACGTGCTGCTGCACTTGAATTATCCACAAAAACATGTCCTGCCATTTCCGAAGCAAAACCCACTAAAGGAATTTTACGCAAGCTGGCTTTTTGTACCCATTTAATATTTTGATTCAGAAAGCCGTAAATTAAAAAAATATCGAAAGCGCCTTGATGATTGGCAACAAAAATATATGATTGCTTTGGATCGAGATTCTCATGTCCACTGGCTTTAATTCGACATAAAGCTAACCAACAACCCAATTTTGACCACCATTTTGGAGGTATGTACCCCCAGTATTTACTTCCAAAGATGGGTGCAAAAATCATAACCGTTAATGCGGTTAAAATAGTAAATAAAGCGAAAAGAGGCACAAAAATCAGCCACTGATACAAAAACATGAAAACTTCTTTTATCAATCTCATATCACGGAATTAAACGTTGGAGCAAAAATAAGCATTTTCTTACATTTTCGATAATGAAAATAGGATGTTTTTCAACTTCGTGGAAGTTTTTAGTATCACATCTTAATTTTTAGGCTAAATAATTTTATTATTTGTGGAATTTTGTGTTTATTTGCGCTACGAAATCAAAAACATAATATTATAAGCACACATGAAAGAATTAGCAAAGTATTCAGGCGTAATAGTAATGATTGCTGGTGTACTGATTTTGGCAATCCCGTTTTTTAGTGGAACAACCACAAACACAACCCTTTTAATCGGTTTACTATTGGTAATTGAGGGCTTTTTGGGGTATCTCTTTGTAAACAACATGAAAAAAGGAACAATTGTGAGTAACATTGTTTGGGCAATTATTCTTTTGATAATTCCTTATTTTCTTTTTGTTGCAATGAAAAATCTAGCATACAGTAAAAGTGAATTCGCGCTGTACAATTAATTAGAGCAAAAGAAAGCACAAAAAAAGAGGATTTTTCAATCCTCTTTTTTTGTTTCCTTTCTTTCTACTTTATGGCATCCGGTATATTACACTGTTAATATTCATCCCCGCACCTACCGATGCAAAAACTAAATTATCACCGGAAGAGATTTTATGTCCATTCATTTTTCCTCTTATCACCATGTCAAGTAAAGTTGGAACAGTCGCAACCGATGAATTGCCCAGCCATGAAATTGTCATTGGCATTACCGATTCCGGAATATCGTTGATATCGTATAGTTTAAAAAGTCTTTTTAAGATGGCGTCATCCATTTTTCCGTTTGCCTGATGGATTAGTATCTTTTTCACATCGTTCACGTGTAGTTTAAGTTTATCTAAAGCCGATTTTATTGCCTTAGGTACATTTTCCAACGCGTATTGATATAAACGGCGGCCATTCATTTTCAAATACAAATCTTCTTTTCGGGCCAACTCTTTGTTGTACGAATATCCCATGTGAAGTAGATTTACATAATCGATTGAATCGCTTCGCGAATTGTGTCCCAAAATTCCTAGCGGCGTTTCGCTTTCTACCGCTTCCACAATAGCTGCACCGGCTCCATCAGCGTAAATCATGCTATCGCGATCGTACGGGTCAGAAATTCTCGATAAGACGTCGGAACCGATAACCAATATTTTTTTTGCATCACCCGAGCGAATATAATAATCTGCTTGAATTAGCGCCTGAATCCAACCCGGACAACCATACAACACATCGTATGCAACTGCATTGGGGTTTTGAATACCGAGTTTTGCTTTCACACGCGAAGCAAGCGTAGGCACAATATCAATACGTGTGTCGTTGGGTTTGATTTCTCCAAAATTGTGTGCTAAAATCACGTAATCGAGCTCTTCCTTATCTATTCCGGCAGACTCAATAGCTTGTTCTGCAGCAATAAGCGCCAAATCTGATGTTACCTGATGCTCTTCGGCATATCTTCGTTCGGAAATAGTGGTTATTTCTTCGAATTTATCTACAATTTCCCGATTTTCTTTGTCAATTTTTTCACCTGTCGATTCCAGAAATTCGTAATTCAAAAAGTCATCGTTTTTAATGACTTTAGAAGGAACAAAGCTCCCTGTTCCGGTAATCAGGCTGTATATTCTTTTCATAATTTAATCTCTGTAAGCAAAAATCTATTTTTTCGGTAAAGGTAGCAATTTATTATTAAAGCCATTAAATTTTAACGGTTTTTCAATAAGATGAAATTCTTTTTTATTACAGCATTTGAGAGCTAATTTAAGCTAAGTTCCTTAGCCAGTAATTCATATCCCTTTCGGCGTCCTTCCAGTTGCGAATACAAATCGAAGATAATAATTTCATCTACCATTGTTTCTTTGGCCCACAATGAAAATTTTTCAGCAACTTTATCGGGTGTACCGATAACAAATCTTCGCATGATATTCTGTTTTACAGCCTCCTCTTGAAGTGAATATTTATAGGAAAGTGCTTCTTCAAACGTGGGATTTACAATGGTTTTTCCGGTGGTTAGTAATGTCCAGTGCAAAATTGCGGGAGCAGCTTGATAATAAGCTTCTTCATCGGTTTCGGCAGTAAAAACCATGATAGATAACATACTTTTGGGCTCCTGAAGATAAACCGACGGTTTGAATCGCTGACGATACATTTTTAGCACAGGAATTGCTATATCGGCATTAATTTGTGCGGCAAACACAAAAGGTAATCCTTTTTCCAAAGCAAACTCAACGCCGCCGGTACTTGAGCCAAGCATATGGATTTCGGGCATGAGAGAAGGGTCGGGAGATGCTTTGATATTGGCAAAAGGATGTTTTTCGGGCAAATTGTGTCCGAGAAAACCCAATAAATCCGTTAATTGATCGGGGAAAACATCTTGCTTAATAACATCCCAAGAACGCCGAAGTGCGAAAGCCGTTCGTCCATCGGTACCGGGCGCACGGCCGATTCCTAAATCGATTCTGCCGGGATGTAATGCTTCCAGCATAGCAAATCGTTCAGCAACATTGAAAGCGCTGTGATTGGGCAACATAACGCCACCCGCTCCCACCCGAATCCGTTGTGTTTGCGAAGCAACATGAGCTACCATAATTTCCGGAAACATACTCATTACCATGGATGTGTTGTGGTGTTCCGCAAACCAATATCGGGTATATCCCAGCTTATCGGCCAACTGAGCAATTTCAGTAGATTGTTGCAATACTTCCGAAGGAGTTTTGGTCTCTTCGGTGAATTTTGCCAAATCGAGTATGGAAAGTTTTAATTTACTCATTGATTTCTGAATTAGGATAAAAAACATATTCAAATATCGTAAAAATAAACGATATCTTATATTATCGCTTAATCAAACAATACCCGCGTACCATGATTGGAAAAGAGACGGAGCGCACTCCGTCTCTACAACATAATTCTATAAAATCCAAAATTGTAGATCGATTAACTCAATCCTTCCACTTCACCGTTGACGATATCAATTCGCTTGGCTTGTGGATCGGCGGGAAGTCCGGGCATACGCATCATCTCGCCGGCAATAGCCACGATAAACTCCGAACCTTGATTAATAACCAAGTCATTGATTTTTAATCGAAAATTTTTGACTACGCCATATTCTTTAGGATCGGCCGAAAATGAGTACTGTGTTTTGGCGATACATACCGGCATTTTTGCAAGTGGTGTGCCCGTAATTAGTTTCAATTTCTTAATAGCTTTCTCGCCGAGTACCACATCGCGTGCGCCATAAATATTCAGGGCTATTTTGGTTAATTTTGCTTCAATACTATCGTCATCCTCATAAGTAAACGTAAGATTTTTCGACGGTTTTTCTTCAATAGCTTTCACTACAGCATTAGCTAAGTCAATTGCTCCTTCTCCTCCATCGGTAAATGCTTCGTTAACGGCAAATGAAACTCCTTTTCCTTCACAAAAACGACGTACGGTTTCTATCTCTTCTACAGTATCAAAATGATATTTATTGAATGCTACCACTACCGATTGTCCAAAAGCAGCCAAGTTGGTGAGATGCTTCTCTAAGTTTTCCAAGCCTTTTGTTAATCCGGTCATATCGGGTTCTTTAATCTGCTTTTCGGGAGTTCCGCCGTGCATTTTCAATCCTTGCGCGGTAACCACCACCACTGTGAGTTTAGGACGAAGTCCGCTCTTGCGGCATTTGATGTTGAAGAATTTTTCGGCACCCAAATCTGCTCCAAATCCGGCTTCAGTAATCACATAGTCACCGTAAGACATTGCCATTTTGGTTGCGATAACTGAGTTACATCCGTGTGCGATATTGGCAAATGGTCCACCATGTACAAAAGCGGCCGTATTCTCGGTTGTCTGCACCAAATTGGGTGCAATGGCATCTTTCATCAAAACCGTAATAGCTCCGGCAACCCCCAAATCTTTCACTGTAAAAGGCTCTCCATTATGCTTGTATCCCAACAGGATATTTTCGATACGACGGCGCAAATCATCTTCATCTTTGGCAAGACAAAGGATTGCCATCAGTTCGGAGGCAGCCGTGATGTCGAATCCTCCTTCTAATGGAACTCCATTTCCTTGTCCTAAACCGGTAACAATGGCACGAAGGCTACGGTCATTTACATCCAATACACGTTTCCAAAGAACGGTTTTAATAGCTTCGGGAGTTCCCTGAACACGGAAAATATAATTGTCCAGCAGTGCAGAAATAGTATTGTGTGCCGATGTGATGGCATGAAAATCTCCCGTAAAGTGTAAGTTTATATTTTCCATGGGAAGTACTTGGGCGTATCCGCCTCCGGCAGCGCCGCCTTTCATCCCGAAAACAGGACCAAGCGACGGTTCACGTAACGCAACAATGGCTTTCTTCCCAATTTTATTTAATCCCAATGCCAAACCGATAACCACCGTGGTTTTTCCGATTCCGGCTTTGGTAGGCGTGATAGCCGTCACCAAAATAAGATTGCTTTGTTTTACTTTTTCCTCGTTAATTAATTTTATGGGAATTTTAGCCATATAAGGCCCGTAATTTTGTACTTCTTCGCGTACAATCCCAATACTTTCCGCTACGTCTTTAATTTTTCTTAGCGGTGTCTCTCTTGCAATTTGAATGTCTGACTTCATATTTCTATGGTTTTAAAAATAATATTTCTATTTTTTTCTTTCTTCTTTAGGTAACCTGTCTTCCAATTTAATCAACTCATCGCGTAGCCGTGCTGCTTCCAGAAACTCCAATTTTTTGGCTGCAGCCAGCATTGCTTTTCGTGTTTGATCTATCTTTGTTTTCAGGTCATCAACCGTGGCATATTCCGGCAATGGTTCCGATGCCATGGAATAATAATCGGGTTCTACGTAAGCTTTGGCTTCGATAGTTGCCTTGTATTCTTTGCCTAATGCTGACGAACGTGCTTTTTTTATCTGTTGTGGCGTAATGCCATGTTGTTCGTTGTATTTTATCTGTTTTTCGCGACGGCGATTGGTTTCATCAATGGTCATTTGCATGCTGTCGGTAATTTTGTCGGCATAAAAAATTACCTTTCCGTTGACGTTTCGGGCGGCACGTCCTGCGGTTTGAGTAAGTGAACGATGCGACCGTAAAAAGCCCTCTTTGTCTGCATCCAATACAGCAACAAGCGAAACTTCGGGTAAATCCAATCCTTCGCGAAGTAAGTTTACTCCAATAAGCACATCGAAAACTCCATTTCGTAAATCGTCCATAATCTTTACGCGTTCCAATGTTTCCACATCGGAATGGATGTAATTGCAACGAATACCGTGTTGTGCAAGATAATCGGTCAACTCTTCTGCCATTCGCTTGGTAAGCGTAGTTACAAGAACTCGCTCATTTTTTTCAACCCGTTGCTGAATTTCCTCCATTAAATCATCGATTTGATTCATGCTGGGACGAACATCGATAGGCGGATCTAATAATCCGGTCGGACGAATTAATTGATCTACAACAACTCCTTCCGATTTCTCCAACTCATAATCGGCAGGAGTGGCGCTCACGAAAATAATTTCGGGCGAGAGAGACTCGAATTCTTCGAATTTAAGCGGACGATTATCAATTGCCGCAGGCAAACGAAAACCATATTCTACCAGATTCATTTTCCGTGAATGATCACCGCCATACATAGCTCGGATTTGAGGAATGGTTACGTGGCTTTCGTCGATGACGGTTAGATAGTCATCGGGGAAGAAATCGAGCAGGCAGAAAGGGCGTGTTCCAGCCGGTCTCCCGTCAAAATAACGCGAATAATTTTCTATTCCCGAACAATATCCAATCTCTTTTATCATTTCCACATCATACGTAACCCTTTCGTACAAACGCTTTGCTTCTAACGGCTTCCCTATAGACTGAAAAAACTCTACTTGTTTTCCCAAATCAATTTGAATTTCATCAATAGCTCTAAAAATACGCTCTTTTGTGGTTACAAACAAGTTGGCGGGAAAAATCCGATAAGATTTCAACTGCTCCGTAGTAATTCCCGTTAGTGGATCAACTGTTTCGATGCTTTCTATCTCATCGCCCCAGAAAATAACACGTACGATATAATCGTGATAAGCCAAAAACACATCTACCGTGTCGCCTTTTACCCGAAAATTCCCTCGATTGTATTCTGCCGTTTCGTTGCGCGAATACAAACTGTTTACAAGCAATCGTAAAAAATGATCCCGATCCAGCATCTGTCCTTCATTTATATCGACGGTAGTTTTATTGAAATCTTCTGGATTTCCGATTCCATACAGACAGGAAACCGACGAGACGACAATTACGTCACTTCTTCCCGAAAGCAATGACGAAGTAGTTGCCAAACGAAGTTTTTCGATTTCATCGTTAATGGAAAGGTCTTTTTCGATATAAGTGTCTGTTGTAGGCAAATAGGCTTCGGGTTGATAATAATCGTAATACGACACGAAATACTCCACAGCATTATTCGGAAAAAAACCTTTAAACTCACTATACAATTGTGCCGCTAACGTTTTATTGTGACTCAATACCAACGTGGGTTTGTTTAATTGAGCCACCACGTTGGCAATGGTAAATGTTTTTCCCGAACCGGTAACACCCAACAAAGTTTGGTAAGGAACTTTCTGTTGAAGTCCTTCTACCAAAGCCTTTATCGCTTCCGGCTGATCACCGGTGGGTTTGTATTCGGAAGTGAGTTGAAATTGCATAGTTGTAGTAAAACAACTTAATCTTATATTTGTTTGATATGTTGTATTTTCTACTCTCGAAGCGATTATCCACCGTTTCGAAAAAAAGGAAATATACATTAAAAAAGCGAACAAAATAAGTCCGCTTTTATATTTTACTATATTAGCTTAATTGTTTAAGCCTCTTTTTTAACAATATTGGGAAGTTCCAGCCCATAACCCTTTTTCTTATCCAATGTTTTAAGATAAAATGCCAATAAAAGTGCAGCTACTCCAAATCCGGCAAAAATAAGCATGGGAACGGTATAATTGTATTTAACAGCTTCGCCGGCAGCAATTTGTTCTGCAATACCCGGATTGCTCTCTTTTAATGCCCAACCTATCAGAATTGGAGTTAACATTAATCCTATATTTTGAATCCAGAAAATAATAGAATATGCAGAGCCCAGTACTTTGTTATCCACCAACTTGGGAACCGATGGCCACAATGATGCCGGAACAAGTGAAAATGAAACTCCCAACACAATTATAGCACCTAAAGCAACAACAAATGTAAAGTTTTCAGCCGGTGTAAGCGCAAAAATTAAATGACAAACAATTACCAGTAACGATCCCAACATAAGCATTGTAGCCGCTTTTCCTTTATTGTCGATAAACCAACCCAATAGAGGTGTTAAAACCATTGCGCCAATCGGGAAATATGAAAACAGGTTACTTGCTTCGGATGTTGTCATGCCTAAACGACTTTCGAGCATTCCGGTAGCAAACTTTTGAAACGGGAAAATTGCCGAATAAAACAACACACATAATCCAGCCACAACTATAAAGGTGCGTGTGAATACAGCTTTCAAATCGCGTATTTTAAATTCTTCATCGGCAGATTTTTCTTCATTAGATGACTCTTCAGCTCTCATGGCTTTGGTCTGCAAATCAAGCTTTTTATCGAAAAAGAAATAAATTGAGAAAGTAAGTAAACCAATGAGAAGCAGCAAAGTACCTACTCCTACCGAAAGCGAAACACCACCTTTTTCGGCTAAATAGGGCGATAAACGGAATACGGCAAAAACACCCAATCGGGCAATAGCCATCTCCAAACCCATTGCCAGAGCCAATTCTTTTCCGGCAAACCATTTTACAATTCCTTTCGAAACGGTAACTCCGGCCATTTCAACACCGCATCCAAAAATAGCAAAACCAATGGAAGCTACTTTTGCCGATGCGGGAAAACCTGTCCAAAAAGAGTTGAAAAAGTTGTATCCAAAACCACCGGCATTAAAATAATCGCTAATACCGTATAATTTTATGGAAGCTCCAATTACCATTAAGGAGCCGGCAACCAAAGCTGCACGCCTTACTCCGATCCGGTCTAAAATAATTCCGGCAAAAATAAGGAACAATACAAATACATTTAAAAAGTACTCCGAACCGGCAACTGCACCAAAAGTAGCAGGTGTCCATTTTAGCGAAGTTTCAAGCATGGTACTCAACGGTGCCAAAACATCGATGAACATGTATGCTACAAACATTGTGGCGGACAAAAGCAATAACGCCGACCATCTTGCCACGGAAGAGTCACGAAGTGTAGTGTGAATTTTTTCTACCATTTGTTTTAATTTTTATTTTGATTTATTTTTCACTATGCAAATGTACACAAATATCAACTTGCAACTATTGGTATTTGATTTAAAAATGTTACCGTTTTCTGTATTTCTTTATACATCACAATATCATCGTTCACAAATGGAACTTCTTTTCTGAACATTGAGATATAGTTTTCAATCATTTCAGATGACTTTAACGGACGGCGAAATTCCAGTGCCTGAGCTGCATTCATGAATTCAACAGCAAAAATCAGGTCAAGATTATCCATAATTTTTTTCAGTTTGATAACTGCGGTAGCTCCCATGCTCACATGGTCTTCTTGCCCGTTGCTGGAAACGATGGAGTCGCTGGCAGCCGAATGACAGTACATTTTGTTTTGGCTTACCAACGAGGCGGCAGCGTATTGCGGAATCATAAATCCGGAATTTAAACCGGGATTGGCGACCAAAAATTCGGGCAGTTCACGGTTTCCGAGAATAAGCTGTGCCGTGCGGCGTTCCGATATATTGCCCAACTCGGCCAAAGCAATGGACAGGAAGTCGAAGGCGAGAGCCAGCGGCTGTCCGTGGAAGTTTCCTCCAGAAATAACTTCATCGTCATCGGGAAATACAGTTGGATTGTCCGTCACCGAGTTAATTTCGGTAAACAATACCGATTTCACGTATTCGATGGTATCTTTGGTTGCTCCGTGCACTTGAGGAACGCAGCGGAATGAATAAGGATCTTGAACGTGCTTCTTTTCACGGACAATAATCTGGCTTCCTTCCAAAAACTTACGAATATGCTGACTGGTTTCCAATTGTCCCAAATGCGGACGAATGAGATGTAGTTTTTCATCGAACGGAGAAATAATGCCATCGTAAGCATCCAGCGAAATGGCGGCCAGAAAATCGGCACGAAAAGAAATTCTTTCCGCACGAAGTAATGACCACACACCATTTGCCGACATAAATTGTGTTCCATTAAGCAGTGCCAACCCTTCTTTACTCATCAATTGAATGGGTTCCCAGCCAAATTCGTTCAAAACATCAATCGCGGCTACTTTTTGTCCTTTGTAATACACTTCTCCTTCGCCAATCAATGGCAAAAACAAATTTGCCAACGGAGCCAAGTCTCCCGATGCACCTAACGAACCCTTGTCGTACACCACGGGCAAAACATCGTTATTAAAGAGATCGAGAATCCGTTGAACGGTTTTTACCTGTACACCGCTATAGCCAAACGACAAGGCGTGTGCTTTCAACAAAAGCATCAGTTTCACAATCACAGGCTCCACTTCATCGCCCACGCTGCACGCATGCGATTTCACTAAATTAGCCTGCAAGGTAGAAAGATCAGCTTTTGAAATCGTGCGATTACAAAGCGAACCAAAGCCTGTTGTTACTCCATAAACAGGTTTTGTGGTATCTTCCATTTTTTTGTTGAGATAATCACGACACCTTTGAATGCTTTCACGAGCATCGGAAGATAGCTCTACAAATAGCTTATTTTCTAAGATATTTTCAATATCCTGAAAAGTGAGTTGTTCTTGTCCTAAAATAAACTTATTCATCTTGTCAGAGTTGTGTTTTTACCCAAGCCATTAGCTCCTGTTCTTTGGCGATAGTTTCTTTTTCTATATGGTCGCACTTGTCAGCCAATTCTTTCACAAATGCCTCGTCTTTCAATCCGCCCAAATTAATGCGCACGTTCAACAATGCACCCAATACGGCGGTTCTGCAAGTCATCATGGCTACACATCCATCGGTAACAGCGTTTTTGTTGCCTTTACGGGTAGTCTCAACAATTAAATCGAGCATATCAAAAGCGCGCTCAGCAATTTCCATCGGAACCAAAGCTGCAACTTTTGTGCCTTCTTGAATTTTTTTGCCACGAAGCACTTTTTCTTCATCGGTTTCTTTCGGTAATTTAAATGCGCCGACAACTAGGTTGTAGGCATCGCTATCGCGGTCGATATCGTTCAGAAAGTGTGTCCGATATTTTTCAAATTTACCAACATTTTCTTTCATCTGCTCTTCTACGTCCACGTAGTTTTTTTTGCCGATGGTTAAGTTTGCCAGCATTTGTGCCAATGACGATGCAATGGCTCCGTTTAATGCTGATACACTTCCGCCTCCGGGAACCGGATTGTTTCCTGCGGTTTCTTCTAAGAATTGTTTTAAAGTTAAGTCTTGTAATTTCATAATTGTTACCCTTGAATCCCCTAAAGGGGACTTGTTGCGGGAATTTATTTAAATTGGTTTATATTATATTTTACAATTAAAATCTTATTGAAATTTGAAGTATTGGTTTATTCCAAAGTCCCCTTTAGGGGATTTAGGGATCGACCTTTTTTTATTACCGTTTCCACAATATTCATTCCTACATGATACGGCAAAAACTTATACGACGGGAATTGCAACAGTACCAAATTGCCTTGTTTTCCAACGTCAATACTTCCTATTTTGTCCGCTTTGTCGATAGCAGCGGCGCTGTTGATTGTAAATGCCGTAACGGCTTCTTCGGGCGACATTTTCATATAGATGCACGCCAGTGCAAAAAGTAACGGCACCGATGCCGTAAACGAACTTCCGGGATTTAAATCGGTTGCCAGGGCTACGATACAGTTGTTGTCAATCATTGTGCGGGCACGGGCAAAATCTTCGCGAAGCGAAAAAGCCGTAAGCGGTAACAACGTGGCTACCACGCCCGATTCTGCCATGGCACGAATGCCCGCATCGGATGCTTGCAGCAAATGGTCTGCCGATAGGCATTTTAATTCGGCAGCCAATTCCGCTCCACCAAACTGCACGATTTCGTCGGCGTGAATTTTGAGTTTAAACCCGTGTTTGCGAGCAGCTTGCAAATATCGGCGTGATTGTTCGATGGTAAATACATTTTTTTCGCAGAAAATATCGGCGCATTCCGCCAATTTCTCTTGTGCTACCAATGGGAACATTTCGTTGATATTGAAATCGATAAACTCATCTTCCCTACCCTTCCACTCCGCAGGAGTAGCGTGCGCGCCCATGAAAGTGGGAACGATGTCCATCGGATGTGTTTCGTTAAGTCGGCGCATCACACGAAGTTGTTTCAATTCGGTTTCTTTATCGAGACCATAACCGCTTTTTCCTTCTACGGTAGTAATACCGAGTTGCATCATCGCGTCCAAGCGTTGTTTTCCGGCGGCAAAAAGCTCATCTTCCGATGCTTCGCGCGTGGCACGCGTTGTATTCACAATTCCACCGCCGCGATTCATGATGTCCATGTAACTATCACCACGCATGCGCCATGAAAATTCCTCTTCACGGTAGCCTCCAAACACGAAGTGTGTGTGCGGATCTACAAATCCGGGAAGCAATGCTTTGCCTTCGGCATGGATAATTTCGTAATCAACTTCGTTTACGGGGATGGACTCGCCTTGTTTGAGCACGTGCGATATGATGCCGTCGGTAACGATAACCGTTCCGTTTTCAATCACGTGCAAATCCTGCATTTCTTTGCCTCGTTTTCCGGCAAATCCGCTGCAAGTAACTACTTGGGCTGCGTTTTTTATAATGATGTTGTTCATTGTTTTAATTATTTATTACACAGAGAAACACAGAGGTTTCACAGAATACACAGAGTTTGTAATTAAGATTATTTGAAGAAGAAAAAATATACAAAAAAAGCGATTATAGCTACTATCGAGCCAAGTATAACGCCTCGCCAAAACCATTTTTCCAATATCTTTTTTTCCGTTTTGTTCATTTTTAAATTTCGCATTTTATATCTAATAAGGTCTGCTTGCCTTTGTTATTTGTTTGAATAAAATAAGGTTTTAAATTCAAAATTACCTCAACAAGTTTTTTTATAAAGGGTATTGTTGGTAATGATTATATAAAACTAAAACGAATATCCCACGCATAAACTAATAGAGCTTACCGTTAAATCTAAATCTCCCAATAAATCTCAATCGCTTTTACTCTTTCTTTTTGAGCCAAACAAAGTATTATAATACGCATTATCTTTTAAATAATACAATGGTACAACCGGAGTAAATCCGGCTCTTAAATAAAAACCGCCTTCGGGGCGTTGATATTTATATCCTACTCGACCGGTTAATAATAAGCGCGTATTTTGAATGCTGTCCTTTTCTATAAAATTAATACCTGTACCTACGCCAAACTCCAAATGATGGTTTGATGGAGGAAATAAAACCGTATAATTAATGGAAAGCGGTATATTAAAATTGCGTTTACTTCCGAAACCAAATCCCGAAGTAATGTTTATATAACCATCCCTGTATTCTTTTATAATACGATCGTAGTTAATGGAGAATCCCGACACCGAATTACCCAATATTTCAAAATATATGGCCGATTTGCTTGAGAATTTATTATTATAACTTCCTTTGGCAGACTTCATAACTGAGGAAAGCACCTTTACGGAATCGGTTGCATTTTGAGCTTTTGCAGAAAATGCAAAGCAAACCATTAATATTACAATTATTTTTTTCATTATTAAGTGTCAAACACAAATTAGTTTATAGTATTCATAAATAAATCGACACGATTTATTTCTTC